>JADFVP010000248.1 GCA_015222595.1 Pseudomonadota bacterium | reverse complement strand
GGTCGGACAGTAAAGAGTTCGACTACATGCAGGGGCCAAACGCCAGCATCTACAAGATAGACAAGTCTACGGGCGATGTCTTCTGGATTGTTGGAGACACTGCCACCAAAGTAAATAAACCCGTAGGGCCGAATTAACTCCACCCCTCACCAAACCCGACCCTTCACCAAAACACACCCACTGCCGTTTGACTACCCCGTGCCCACGCTGTATAATTAGAGTAGCGGTTCAGAGCACAATTGAGACCCACTCCGAAAGGAATAACCAGGAAGGTATAAGATGACGAGTAGAAAACCGATACTCTTGCTTCTCTTGCCGATACTCCTACTGGTGCTCTCTTCCTGCGCATCGACCTCACTCGTGCATGTCTGGAAGGACGAAGCGTATAACGACACCATAAAGCGCGTTCTTGTAATCGGAGTCACCAAAAAAGAGCTCTACAAGAGGTCGTTCGAGGACGAGTTTGTCAGACAGTTCAAGGAACAAGGGATCGACGCAGTTGCAGCTTTTAGGGTTCTTCCGATAAAGAAGAAACTGGATAAAAAAGAGATCCGTGCAAAGGTCGAGGAGCTGGGCATAGACGCCGTGCTGGTCACCCGGCTGGTCGATAAGAAGACGGTAGAGACGTATTTTCCGCCCCGGATAGAGAGAGTTTACAGAGGGCCGTACTACGGGCCGCGCCATCACCATAACCTGCACGGCTATTACGAGCGAAGTTACGATATCGTTACCGTTCCGGGTTACACGCTGGTGGAGAAGTTCATCATCTTAGAGACCAATATCTATGACGCAGAGACGGAAGAGATCATCTGGGCCGTCTCAACGGAGACATCTCTCGGAGAGCCGTCGAACAAGCTTATAGAGTCTTTGATCGAACTGCTGGTAGCCAACCTGAAAGAGCATCAAATGCTTTGACTCTCCACCACCCTGCCCGACAAAGCAGCCGTTAAACTATTGTTTATTCCTGCCGATAATCTATGTATATTCGACAATCGATCTATCTAACCGGATGTGCCCCTCTCCTACTGAATCGGTTCTTTATGGCGACAGCTCATTTTCTGGGTAGATCAAATACCCGAAATGCCGGGTAACAGAAATGGCGCGGCCTGTTGAGAGGAGTTGATCTCCCTCAAGTATTGCTTCGGCATAGAATGAGAGAAGAGAGATACTATGAAAAAGAAATTGGTTTTTGGCATTGATCTGTCCGACGTAAACAACTTCAACGAGGATCTTGTTGTCGACCTGCTCGAAAAATTCCTGGGTTCTCTGAAGGACACATGCAGATGCCAGAATTGCCTCGAAGATATGTACTCGCTCTCGTTAAAGATGATAGAGCCCAGATACCACCCGAACGCCGTAACAGAGAAGGTCTCGGGTACCGGCGCCTACGAGTCGGCCCAGAGCGACTTTAATAAGAAAGCGGAAAATGAGGTCAGAGAGGCTATTGAGATAGTCAGCAACAACCCGCACCACTGATTACTCTGGGCTGAGCCCGACCCGTTTGACTCCCCCTTGCCGACGCGGTATAATAAAGTATCAGGAAAAGTGAAGAACAAGCCTTGCAGGTTTCGTTCTGTCCTCCCCCCCAACGAAACCAAAAGACCGCCCTATACGGTATGGCTGTTCAGGCTCTGCGTGAATTGCCATAGCTTAACCATACTCTATTTATCACACATCTAACTCAAGGAGGGGGCTATGTTTAAAAGAATTATGGTCTGTTACGACGGTTCGGAGCACGCTAAAGAGGCGCTCGAAACAACGCTTGTGCAGTTCAAGGGTGCAAAGCCAGAGATAATAGTAGTAACCGTGGTCGAGCCTCCGCTCGACGCAACCGGTTTCGAAGAGAAGGACTTCAGGGAGTGGAGCACCAAGAGGGACGAAGACTTGAGGAGCGCAGCCGAAAGGGTACTTGACTTCGACCTCGACGCCGATGCCATACTTGCGGTCGGAGATCCGAGAAAGATGATCGTTGAGACCGCGGAACAGAAGTCGCCGGATCTCGTCGTCATAACGCGGCGCGGGGCCGGGCTTCTCGGAAAGATGGCCCTTGGCAACGTAAGCAGCTACATTATCAGCCATATCAACATACCGGTTCTGGTACTATAAAGGTGGTGGCGCGGTTGCGCCCTGCCGTTTGACTCCCCACGCTCCGGAGCGTTATAATTGTAAGTGCAGGGGTAAGAAGAGAAGAAAGAGGTGTTGCAGATGGATATAGATAAACTTACGGCCTTCTTCAAGTGGTGCACGATAATAGACGGCGTTATGCTCGCGCTCTCGACCGCTCTCTTTATGGCGGCTCCTGACTTCGTATACCACACGCAGACGCTGCTCTTCGACTTAGACCAGAGCACCTTCAACGCTATCTACTACTCCTTCTTAGGCCTCTTCAAAATCGTCTTTATCGCCTTCAATCTCGTCCCGTACGTGGCGCTCCGCATAATCAAGTAACGGGGGAGACAGCGGAGCAGATACAAGAAGAGAGATACTACGCCCGGGGCGAGTATCTCTCTTTTTTCATGTCCGTTAACCTCTTAAAATTACCTCTTAGGTTGGCCCGGTGCCGGGCTCTTCAGGCTGCGCTCTTGCCCGTTTCAACTGACGGGTAGTCGAGAAGCTTGGCCTCGGAGCCTTCTTGCACCTGCTTATGCGCTTCCATATGCGCCCGCAAAGCCTCTTCCGTCGGCATAGTCTCACCGCACTTCTTACAGGTCTGCTCGTACAGAAAGAGTCCGGCATAGGAGGCCATCAGTGCGTAAACCGTGACGATAGCAACGAGGAGAAGGGTCGGCACCACAACAATGGCGTCACTTGCTTCCATTTTCTCTCACCTCCTTCTTTTCTGGTGTACCCGGTTCGTATAAGTAAAGTATATTGAAAATGAAAATCAATGTCAAGTGACCAAACACGACCTAGCCCCAGCACCGTGCCCGTATGGAAACGCTCGAAAAGAGGCCCTTACGAGCCGCAAGTGGGCAAAATGACCAAAAACGGCGCAATGCTGACTTCCCTGTTGTGCAAATGTACAAAACCCTGTATATTTCTACCTTATTACAGATAGAGTTTTACAGCACAAAACAGAAAGGCAGATCGGTATATAATGGATACGAAAGACAGCAACGGCACCGCGCTTACGGACGGAGACTCCGTACAGGTAATTAAGGATCTGAAGGTCAAGGGCTCTTCAAAATCGCTAAAGCGGGGTAAGCTCTTCAAGAACATCCGTCTGACCTCGAAGCCGGAAGAGATAGAGTGCCGCGATGGCAAGACGACCCTCGTCTTGAAGACCTGTTTTCTTAAGAAGGCTTAAGAGTATTGATCGCCCTATAGAGAGCCCACCGCTTCACCCTAACCGAACAAGAAGCAAGGAGGACGGCATGGCAAGGCACAGAGACTCTCTACCGCAACTGCATGGCGGCATCTACTTAACCGGCTACGACCCTGTTCGCCCTGGCCAGGGCGAACAGAGAAGCGATTACGGCGCGCTTGCTGCGGAGGACTTTCCAGCCCCCCTACTAAGAACAGTACATTGACGAAGTACAAAGCAGACGCTATAGTTACTAAAGGCCATCGGACAGACGGCCCGACGGCTTTGGCTCGTTCTTCGGAGCTACCGAGAAAACAACTGCTCACTCTCTATAGACCGCTCACACTCTAAGGAACTACAACGTGAAGATAAAATCGAAACTGCTCATAATCTTTCTCCTGCTAGCCCTCGTTCCCGTAGCCATTATCTCTTATGTCGCCATGAAGAGCTTTGAAGAGGTCCTGAAAGAGGATATCGGTCTTAATTTCGTGAACGAGGCTAAAGAGAAGGCCGATTGGATCGACTACGTAATAGACGAGAGGATAGCCGATGCCGAGAGTATAGCGGCATCCGAGATTGTGAAAGAGCCTATCCGGCGCGCCAACCGCGCCTACGCAGGGCTCCGTCCAAAGAGCGTCGAGCACATAATAAAAGAGATAGACGCCGAGTGGATAGAGTTTAAGGGCCATAGCGCCGCCTCCATGGCCATACTCAAAACCACCGGCTCCAAAGACCTGATTGCGCGCCAGGCCAAGAGGCCGGACAACTACGGAGAGATCTTCACCACCGACGCAAGGGGCGCAACGGTCGCCATGACCAAACCGCTAAGCGACTACTTTCAGGCCGACGAGGAGTGGTGGTCAGATACCTACAGAGAAGGCCTCGGCGGGGTCTTTCTCGACTACAGGGGGTATGACGAGTCTATAGGAGCGGTAGCGCTCGGCATAGTCGTTCCGGTTATCGACGACGACACGATAATAGGCATCTTGAAGGTCAACTACAATGTACAAGAGATGCTCCACATCGTCTCCGGGAGCGATGCGGACAATAAGCTGCTCTGGAGTTTCCTCTTGAATTCGCAAGGCGACATAGTCGTCTCAACAGAAGAGTTGAGCCCTGAAGACACGGTGCACCATTACTTTGCCCGCTTTATGGGTAGTGAGGCCGGCTGGGCGGAGGACTCTCACAACGATGAAGAGACTATAGAGGGCTATGCGCGTGTTAAGAGCAAGTTTCACGCTCGCGTTGATACGCCCGGGGCTATTAAGGGGGTATCGGGTGAGAGGTGGGAGCCGTCTACGTGGATGCTCTTTATCGAGCAAGAGCAGAAGGTGGCCTTTGCTCCCATAAAGAAGATCGGCATGAAGATACTCGTAGCGGTCGTGCTTATCATGCTCTTTACCATACTTCTGGGCGCAATTATCGCCCGGTCGCTCTCGCTGCCTCTCGTTAAGCTCACCAAAGGCGCCGCCGCCGTCGGAGAGGGAGAACTCGATACGATAATAGACGTTACCTCTGCAGACGAACTTGGGGAACTGGCCAGAGCCTTCAACTCCATGACCGGAAACCTTAAGGCGAAGACCGTATCGGTAACGGAGCTTGAAACGGAGATTAATGAACGAAGACAGGCCGAAGAGAACCTGGT
>JADFVP010000247.1 GCA_015222595.1 Pseudomonadota bacterium | reverse complement strand
CTCTAAAGGACGACCTCACCATCGTGGTGCTTACCGTCAAGGAGTAGCGCTGAGGCGTCTCCTGCCTGCCGGGCTCTAACTTCTCTGCCATACCGGTTCAGCCCGGAACGCAAAAACAGAAAATTTGAGCTATAATATAGCTGGTCGGGAGCGGGTCTTTAAAGGTATACTAAAAGAATAGCGGGCCGCTTGCGAGCGGTCTTTTTTTTGTCCCTTAACAGTATCTAAAAGACGGTTTTTTATATATGAAGGCACTACAGATAACGGATCTCAAGAAGAGCTACGGCGCTAACGTCGCCATAGACAACATCTCTTTCTCGATTGAAAAGGGCGAATTCTTCGGCTTCTTAGGCCCCAACGGCGCTGGCAAGACCTCTACCATAAACTGTATAACCGGCATAGCCACGCATGATTCGGGCACAATAGAGGTCTTTGGCGTGGATGTTAAGAAACAGTATAGAGAGGCGAGAAAGCTCATAGGGTTAGCCCCGCAGGAGTTCAACATAGATTTCTTCGCACCTGTAAGAAAGACGCTCGACTACATGGGCGGCTACTTTGGTCTTAGAAAGCGTGAGCGAGACGACAGAATAGATCAATTGCTGCACCTTATGGAGCTTGAAGAGCATGCCGACAAGCAGTTCAGGCACTTGTCTGGCGGACTGAAGCGTCGGGTGATGATAGCGCGCTCGCTCGTGCACGACCCTGAGTTCCTTATACTCGACGAGCCGACCGCAGGCGTAGACGTGCACCTTCGGCACGAACTGTGGCGGTACTTAGAAGAGATGAATAAGGAGGGCAAGACCATACTCCTTACGTCCCACTATATCGAAGAGGTAGAGAAGCTTTGCGGCCGCATAGCGATAATCAACAAGGGCCGTATAGTCGCAGAAGGCGACAAGGCCGACTTTATCTCAGAGGGCAAGAGCCTTGAGGCCAAGTACCTTTCTATTACTGAGGGAGAGGGATGGTGAACTGGGTAGGGCTCTATACGCTTTGCAGGCGCGAGGTCGAGCGCACGATACGGGTTGCAACGCAGACGCTTGTAACGCCGTGGATTTCCGCGCTCTTGTATATCTTTATCTTCGGAGAGGTCGTCGGGCGGAGAATTGATACCATAGCAGGCGCGACCTATATCGACTTTGTGCTGCCCGGCATACTTATGATGAACGTCATAACAGCAGCCTTTACGCACTCCTCCTCTTCGCTCCACTTTCAGCGTTTCGTGCGCCACATAGAGGAGGTATTAGTTGCCCCCTTCTCGCATGTCGAGATGATCTTAGGCTTTGTTATCGGCGGGGTATTGAGAGCCGTGCTGGTCGGCGGCGGCGTCTTTATCATCGCGCTCTTTTTTAGCGCGGCAACTGTCGAACACCTGCTGCTCTTTCTCTTCTACATAATTTCTGTTGCCATAGTCTTTGCGCTCTTGGGCGTCTTAGCCGGGCTCTGGGCTCAGAGCTTCGAGCAACTGAGCGTAATGAACACCTTTGTAATAATGCCCTTCACTTTCCTCGGCGGGGTCTTCTACTCCATCCACATGCTGCCCGAAAAGCTTCAGGTCGTGGCGTATTTCAACCCCTTCTTCTACTTTATAGACGGCATCAGATACTCGATGATAGGTATAAGGGAGTCGAACGCCACTGTCGGTTTCGTGGTGATCTTTACGATGATGATCTCGCTCGCTATCTTTGTGGAGTATCTTTTCAAAAAGGGATGGAGACTTAGGGGATAATACACACGACCACCATGCCCGCAATCGGCACTCTATTCCGGCGGCTATATAAAAAGGGTGGAGACTTAGGGGATAACAGACTCGACCGCTTTAAAACCGCAAGTTATAAAGCCCGCAGGCCAAAAGGCCTGCGGGCTTTGATTGTATAGGAACCTGTTGATCTTCTTATACTACTCGAGAGCGTCGAGCACGGCCTGCGGGGCGTTGATGAAGCAGAAGCAGATAGTGGTCTCTTCCACATGGTATATCTTGTGCTCGCTCGATATCTCGTCGAGGTACTTCTTTATCTGCGGAAATTCCGGGTTCGTATAGTCGTGCCACGCAACGCATGAGAAGGTGTCGGGGTTGACTATCTTGAAACCGTTTTCGGTGTCGGACTTCAGCGTCCTCAGGTCGTGCCCACCGTCGATGTATACCATATCGAGCTTGCCCTCGAACTCCGAGAAGTCGAAGTCGTTGGAGTCTCCGTAGAGCGGCGTTATTCTGTCATTGTACTCTGTTTCGGTAAAGGCGAGCCGGTCGGCGTACTCGAAGTGCTTCTCCGAGACCGGCTTGTCGTACCGGTCCATGTACTGGTCCTGCTCCAGCTTGTCGAAGGAGGGCTTATCGAGGTCGAGGGTGTATACCTGTGCGGAGTCCGGCATGTTCATGGCGATGTTCAGTGTCTGGATACCGAGAAAGGTGCCGAACTCAAAGTAGCTTTCGGTCTTTACTATCTTGTTAAGCGCGACCTGAATGGCCGTTGTGAGCAACTCTGCCGTGTACATGTTGGGAAGTATAACCTTCATCTCCCGCTCGGGGTACGTCTGGGTCTCGACCAGCATAAAGACCTTATGCGGACGGATATTTTTTACCATATGCGGTTCCAGTCTTCTTTGCTTTCATTGCCTTCTTTGAAAGAAGCCCGGAACTGTTTGGAGACTCCCTTAAGCGACTTCGGTAGACGGTTTAGGGCCGCTCGGCCCGTGCTCAATTCAATTACGGATAATCTATCCCAATTGGTTGAAAGTATCAAGTGATTTTGGTGCTCCTTAAGGCGCACTACCTCTGTTCTAATACCCGACCGCAGCTCCTGCGCGTCTTGGGTCTTTGGCCCCGTAGAGCGTAGCAGAACCGTTACCTGCTATAATCGACTCTACCATAATCGACTCTGCCGCGCCCATGGTCTCTTTCACTACCACCTTATGCCCCTTGCATTCTAACAGCTCGATTGTGTCGGGACTTATGCCCTCTTCTATCCTCAGTTCATCGGGGAGCCACTGGTGGTGTACACGTGGCGCGTTCACGGCCTCTTGTATGTTCATGCCATGGTCTACGACGTTCAT
>JADFVP010000246.1 GCA_015222595.1 Pseudomonadota bacterium | reverse complement strand
TTCAACCCGCTTACAAAGCCGGAGGTCAAGGACCTTGCAGGCAGGTACCTCGAGAAGATAAAGAAGCATATAGAGGGGTATGGCAAGAAGATGGAGATCAGCCCCGAGGCCATAGACCTGCTTGTAGACGCCGGTTATAACGAGAAGTACGGCGCAAGGTTCTTGAAGAGGTATGTGGACGAGCAGGTGAAGGTTCCGATTACGCTACAGTGGAAAGATGGAGATTTCTTCAAGATCGACGTCTCTGACGATACGGTTACCATAGAGGCCCTGCCGAGTGCGGTGCCGGAGCCTGCATAAATAAAAGAAAGAAGAACCTGAATTATGATTAAGAATATACTCGTGCCGATCGACGGATCTGTTCACGCGTCGGCGGCGCTTGAAGCAGCTATCTGGTTGGCCGCAAAGTTCGAAGCGGCCATTGTCGGGGTACATGTTGTAGATATAGTCGCCCTTGAGGGCCCGTTTCTGCACGATCTATCGGCCTCCATAGGCTTTGAGCCGTCGATGAACTTCTCTTCCAAGGTCAAGGCCGCGCTCGAAGAGAAGGGAATCGGTCTTCTCGAAGAGGTTAAGGAGCGTTGCAAAAAGGCCGGGGTAGCGTGCTCTACTGTAATGGCCTCAGGCGTTGTCTCTACCGAGATATGCGACAAGTCTAACTCTGCCGACATAGTGGTAATGGGCAGGCGCGGGGCTAACGAAAACTTCGACAACTCAATGCTCGGCGCCGTTACCGAGGCGGTTGTGAGAAAGGCCTCGAAGCACGTGCTTGTCGTGCCGCGCTCTTTCACTTCGCCGACCTCGATGCTGCTGGCATACGACGGCTCAGCGAGTTCGTCCAAGGCGCTCCGTGCCGCTGCCGAGTGCTCCGCCACGCTCTCGCTTCCGTTGACCGTTATCTCCGTAGCCGAGAACCCCGATACCGACTCGACGCTCTCAGAAGCCGAGGACTACTTGAAACCTTACAAAGTCGAGGTCGAGTTTATACAGAAGAGCGGAGACCCGCACACAGAGGTCGAGCAGTACTGTAAAGAGACCGAAAAAGACTTTCTCTTTATAGGCACCACCCACCACGGGAGGATCGCCGAGATGGTTCTGGGCTCCACCACAGAGCATCTGTTGCGCTCGCTCGAAGGGCTGGTCTACATAGCCCGCTAACTCTTAGGGCTCTTCGTCTCCAGGCTTTTTCCAGATCTATTCGGGGCCGCATCGACTGATGCGGCCCCGAACTATTAGTCCTCAGACCGGACCCACACCGCCCCTATATCGCCAGATTCCCAAATAAATGACCTAAACAGCTCACGGACACAGAATATAGATTGATTCTCCTCATTCAGTATGGTATTTTTTGCCTGAGGGCCAATTTTTGCAGTTAAAATTAAGGGGTTAGGCATTTGCTGTCAGTTACCGGCACACCTTTCCTTTTGATTTTTGAAATTGTGTTCAAGGCTCGTGGCAGTATCTATTCTGAAAGAGCTTAAAGAGTCGGAATCATGGAAGAATTTAAAGACGAAAATCTGATAGAAGCTATAAGCGGAAGCCTTGCGCGCGGGGATTATCTCGCCGCTGCACAGGTTCTGTCCGGGTTACACGCCTCCGAGATAGCGCGAATCATAACCGGGCTCGACGACGAAGTTCAGGCGCTTGAGATCTACCGTTACCTCGACAGCGAACTCGCCTCCGAAGTTCTTATAGAGTTCGACGACCGTATTCGTGAGGCTATAGTCTCCGCGCTCCACTCCGAAGAGCTTATAGATATTGTCGACGAGATGGAGACCGACGACGCTGCCGACGTTATATCCGACCTTCTCCCGGAAGAGGCCCGTCAGGTCCTAGACGGCATAGAGGCCGAGGATGCCGCCGAGGTGCAGAAGCTGCTCGCCTACCCGGAGGACACGGCGGGCGGAAAGATGCAGGCCGAACTCGTCTCCATTCACGAGGACGAGAGCGCGGCAGAGGCGATAGAGGAGATTAGGCGCAATGGGGCCGAGATCTCTATTACCAATATCTTTGTCGTCGATTCCGCAGGGAAGCTGACGGGGGTGCTGCCTCTCGACAAACTCATACTTGCCGCTCCCACTGCGCGTATCTCCGACATAGCCGAACGCAAGACCAACCACGTTAGAACCGACCTCGATCAGGAAGAGGTCGCAAAGATATTCAGACACCACGACCTGCTCTCCATGCCGGTGGTCGATGCCGACGGCAAGCTCGTCGGGCGTATCACGGTCGACGACGTTGTGGACGTTATAGAAGAGGAGATCTTCGAGGATTTCTACAAGATGGCCGGAATCAACAAAGAGGAGCGCGTTCACGACCGTGCGCGCCGCTCTCTCTGGATGCGGGTTCCGTGGCTCTTCGTTAATCTCGGCACCGCCTTTCTGGCCGCGTCCGTTATTAAAGTCTTTGAAGACTCCATAGAGCAGCTGGTGCTGCTCGCGGTGCTGATGCCGATAGTCGCGGGGCTTGGAGGCAACGCCGGTACGCAGACCATAACCGTTATGGTCAGAGGGCTCGCCCTCGGTGAGCTTAAGTACGTAAGCACAAAGAAGGTGCTGAAGAAGGAGGCTGCGGTCGGGCTCTTCAACGGCCTTCTGCTCGGCTCCGGGGCGACCGTTATCGCTTTCCTGCTCGGCGCGCCGCCGATGGTCGGTGTGCTTCTCTTTATCGCAATGGTACTGACCCTTATTACCGCAGGGCTTGCCGGGGCCTTTATCCCTCTGGTACTCAGATGGCTGAAGATCGACCCCGCCATTTCGTCGAGTATCTTTGTTACGGCCTGCACCGACATAGCAGGCTTCATGAGTTTTTTGGGTATTGCAACCCTCTTTATAAAGTTCGGTCTTCTGTAATGAAGAGCAATCTAATGGTGGTCAACAGATGAAAAGAGGCGCCTACAAGGTCAAGGCCGTACTGTTAAACTCGGTGGACTACGCTGAGAGCGACCGCATACTGACCTTCTACACCGAAGAGTACGGGAAGATGAGCGGCATTGCAAAGGGCGCGCGCAGGAGCCGTAAAAGGTTCGTGGCCAATATCGATCCGCTCTGCCACTCTACGCTCCTGCTCTTTCATAACGGCAAGAGTGATCTTGTGCGTATTGATGACGCTACGCTTATCGACGGCCACGGAGCCCTGAAGGCCGACATAGAGAAGTACTCGATCGGTTGCTACATGCTCGAACTCGTAAATGAAATGACCCGCGAGGGGCATGCGCTACCGGAAGTCTACACGCTCTTAAAAGATTTTCTCGGCCTGCTCGATAAGTCCGGGGGGCCGAACGCCGCGTCTTACGCACTTGACTCCAGCGACTCTTACGGAAGCGATTCCGACGACGCGCTGCTCCGGTTTTTTGAAATAAAGCTCCTCTCCTTTCTCGGCTACCTACCGCACCTGAACGGCTGCGTCGAGTGCGCCGAGCCGGTGGTCGGCACTGGGGCGACTACCGGTACGTCAGGCGCGAGTTCTGACGCCTCTTTGTACTTCAGCCCGGAGCGCGGAGGAGCTGTCTGCGCCCCGTGCGGAGATGCCATAGGAGCGGCACTTGGAATGAGCGGCTCAGGATGGCGTCCGGCCCCGGAGCCGTTCGATCTCTTTAGCGCAGCAAGGCGAAACAGCGGCAACGGTACAGGCGGGCTCCAGCCCGTCTCCACCGGCACAGTGCGGTGGCTCTCCACTGCGGCCCGTTTCGATTCCGAGAAGCTCGGAAGGCTCAAGACCTCGCCCGTCTTTCTGAAAGAGGGCGAGAGGCTGCTCGGTGACTTTATTCGCCACCAGATAGGCCGCGAGCTGAAGACGAAGATTTTTATGCATAAGCTGAGAGGCACTGTTACTTAGGTGCCGTTACGAAGTATTTAGTCAACAGGGATTTAACGACCAAGAAAATCGACCAAGAAAATCGATAAGAAGATCGGGAGGTAGTAAATGTTTTTTCAGGATGTGCTGCTCAAACTCCAGAGTTTCTGGGCAGAGCAAGGTTGCCTTATTCAGCAGCCGTACGATATAGAGAAGGGCGCTGGAACCTTCAACCCGGCAACGTTTCTGCGGGTGCTGGGCCCTGAGCCGTGGAAGGTCGCCTACGTTGAACCATCGCGGAGACCGACCGACGGCAGGTACGGAGAGAACCCGAACAGGCTTCAGCACTACTACCAGTTTCAGGTCATCTTAAAACCCTCTCCTGACGACATTCAGGAACTCTACCTTAAGAGCCTCCGGTTTCTTGGCATCGACCCGCTTGAGCACGACATCCGTTTTGTCGAGGACGACTGGGAGAGCCCGACTCTGGGGGCCTGGGGTCTTGGCTGGGAGGTCTGGCTCGACGGCATGGAGATAACGCAGTTCACGTACTTTCAACAAGCAGGCGGCATCGACCTCAGTCCCGTCTCAGGGGAGCTGACCTACGGGGCCGAACGAATATGCATGTACCTTCAGGGCGTTGACAACGTCTATGACCTCAAGTGGAACAAGGAGATGAAGTACGGAGACATTCATCTGGCTACCGAGCAGCAGCACTCGAAGTACAACTTCGAGTCCGCTGATGTCGAGATGTTCCAGAAGCTCTTCGACATGTACGAGGCCGAGTCGCTCCGGTTGGTAGAGGAG
>JADFVP010000045.1 GCA_015222595.1 Pseudomonadota bacterium | reverse complement strand
TTATTATTGAGGTTGCCGAAAGAGGTTTACAATGGTTACAAATTGACAGTTCTTCGATTCAGCTTAATTAATTGCCTCCTGCTTTGTAGATAATTAGTTGTTTTTATTTTGAAGCCTTTTCTAACTCATAGGCACAGGGACTTCCTCGCGCCAACACCCTCTACGAAAATCTTCAGTCTTAATACCAGCCAGAACCACGGCGGCATCTGCCGCCTTGACGCCGTGCTTCGAACGAGAGTATAATAGGCGAAGTGCGCCTCACCACGACTTGTCGTTCATAAATTTCGCCATCTCCATAAAGCCGCAGATTAGCCGCTCGCTAACGCAGAGTTCTTAAGACTGAGGCACGCCTATGGAAGCACCCAAAGATAATAACAACAAGCCAAAGACGTCTCGCCCGCTCGTCATGGTCGTGATGGCTGCGTGGACGCTAATCATCGCCGCTTCACTGGTGTGGAATATTCACGAGTCGGGGCGCAGGGCCACCGAGAGGGCGCATGTCCAGATAGAGGCGGCCTACGAGATGAATATGAGCTACCGCCGCTGGAACAACGAGCACGGCGGCGTCTATGTCGAGGTCACCGACGACCTCCAGCCGAACCCGTATATGAGCAGCATACCGGAGCGCGATGTAACGACGCCTTCTGGCAAGATTCTGACGCTCATAAATCCCGCCCTCATGATGCGCAAGGTTCACGAGATGACCAAGACCGAGCACAGCACGCACGAGCGCATAGTAAGTCTCGCCCCGCTCAACCCCGATAACAGGCCCGACCAATGGGAGGCCGAAGTCCTGCAGAGCATTGAGCGCGGGGGCTCGGCAGGGGTGAGCGCCATCACCGAGGTCGATGGCGTTGAGCAGATGCGCCTTATCCGCCCCCTGATAGCCGAGAAGAGCTGCCTTAGGTGCCACTCCGGGCAGGGGTACTCCGAGGGCGACGTCTCCGGGGCCATCTCCATTGCGCTGCCCATGGAGCCGTTGCGCGCTGCGGCTAGAAAGTCCGCCTCTACGCTTGTCGTCGCCCATCTGCTGCTCTGGTTCCTCGGCTCCGGGGCTATCTTCTTAGTGGCTCTGCGCTTAAGGCGCGCCGAACTCGACCAGATGCGCATGGGAGAGGAGCTGCTGAAGACCCAGAAGCTGGAGTCTCTTGGTATACTCGCCGGAGGCATAGCCCACGACTACAACAACCTCTTGACGGCCATAATGGCCAACCTCTCCTATGCTGTTCAGATAGAGGATCCTGAGTTCAGGGTCTATAAGGACAAACCGGAAGGGGCCGTGCTGGAGAGCCTGAGAGACGCCGAAGAGGCGACGTTGCAGGCAAAGGAGCTGACAAGGCAGCTGATAACCTTTGCGCGCGGCGGGGTACCCGTAAAGGAGCTTGTGGCGGACTTCGGCGAGCTTATAAAGGGGGCGGCCGGTTTTGCCTCCAGGGGCTCCAACGTAAGGTGCGACCTCTTTGTCCCTGGTGATCTTTGGCCCATCGAGGCAGACAGGAGCCAGGTCAATCAGGTTCTGCAAAACCTTATAATCAACGCCGAACAGGCCATGCCGGATGGCGGGGTGATAGAGGTCAGGGCCGAGAACCTGGTTACCGCAGAGAATGATCTGGTAAATCTACTGCTCAACCTCAAGGCGGGCGAGTATGTAAAGTTGATAATAAAGGACGAAGGCGCCGGCATACCGAGCGAGAACCTCGACAAGGTCTTCGACCCGTACTTTACGACGAAGGAGGAGGGAAGCGGCCTTGGGCTTGCGATTGTGAGTTCCATAATAAAGAAGCACGGCGGAAATCTCTCGGTAGAGTCGGAGGTCGGGGTCGGTACTACCTTCGCAATATACCTGCCTGTTCCGCCACTCTCCCGGGTCTCACGTGACAAGCCCGTAAAGAGCGCGCCCAGAGAGGCCTCTCGGGGCGTCACACCGGAGAAAGGCACCGGCACGATACTCATAATGGATGATGAGGAGCTGGTCAGGAATGCCGCTTGCCGCATACTCTCAAGGGCGGGTTACGAGACCACTCAGGCAGCTAACGGCAATGAAACTATAGATAAATACCTTGAGGCGAAGCTCGCCGGGCGACCGTTCGATCTTGTGATAATGGATCTGACTATACAGGGGGGCACCGGCGGTATAGATGCTATCAAGGAGCTTTTGGAGCTTGATGCCGATGCAAAGGTAATAGTTTCAAGCGGTTACTCTAACGACCCGGTAATGGCCGACTTTGAAAAGTACGGTTTCTGCGGCGTTATATCGAAACCGTACAATGCCAATGTGCTTACCCAGACGGTGCATGAGGTGCTTGAGGAAAAGTAGAGACCAACTGCTGGGTGGTGAGTTTTTCTTATGTAGGCCGGTGGGTTACGCAGTTGTTGCTCTTCTTTTATATACCCGAAATGAGGAAGGGCGGGCCCTGTGTCGTGGGGTTGACAAAGGGTCCGCATATAAGGTTTGGTGCATGTTACCCGGGGGATAGGCTGGCCATATTATGTCAGCCAAGCGGGGAGTTAAGAAATGGAGTTGTTTAAGCCTTTTTGACAGTTTCCCTTTATATTCTGCGGCGTTACAGTTGTGCAGCCGCCTGTCTGTCTCTGTAGGTCCAACACCGTCTTTGTTCTAACTCTTCCATCTGTCTATGTTATAGCATCCTGGCAAAATGGAGACTGTGACTTTTGTCACATCCGGCCAGAAAAGTTCTCTCTCCAGCCTTATCCAGTCAGGCCGCTATTTCATCGTAAAATACCGTTTAGTATAGATATTTTCGTAAGTACTGTCTCTTGCGGAGACTATGTATTATTATAGCATGCTATATATAGCATAGCAAGGGCTTGAGGGTGGCTTTGCACTGAAAAAACTGGCATGACGAAAGACGAGAATTTCGACGAATTCGGAGACTATACGGCGCACC
>JADFVP010000245.1 GCA_015222595.1 Pseudomonadota bacterium | reverse complement strand
TATTGATGGTGTTCTGATCGCTTGCGGCTGTCGTTACATTTGGCGTGGCCAACATAACGAGAGAGCCGAGCAAGAAGGTGGAACAGGTACAGCTGAGAATGCTAAGAATTTTACGCTTCAAGATAACCTCCGGTTTAAGTTTACGTATAGGATTGCTCGGTTCAAATAATATGTACTCATCGCACATATCCCGGTAAACTTTAGCAAAAAAGTCATTAAGATTAACAAGAAGCAAGATTATCGAAAGGGTTTCATCCGGCGCAGAACTCTCTGCCAGAGGCGCAGGAGAGTGTCGAAGAGTAAAAAAAGTGTGAACAGCAGCTACTCGGACTCTATCGGTTCGAGTCCACCCACAGCGTCTGCAGAGTCCTCCGGCACCTCTTCAGCCAGAGGGCTCCAGAGAGGGTCGGGCTTCGGGGTAGTGTCAGTTGAGGGCGGCAAGACCGGCAGCTTTATCGTCAGCCGCGTTGCGTTAAGGCTTTTCAGGAACTTGATGATGAGCGCGGTCTCTTCATCCGTCAGCTCAACTCCGAGCTGAATACTGGCCATAGTCCTTACAGCCGTGCCGAGTTCCCAGACGGAGCCGTCGTGAAAGTACGGGTAGGTCCGCTCTATATTTCTTAGCGACGGTACGCGAAAGACCTTTCTGTCGGCCGTGGCTCCTGTAACGTTGTACCTCCCCTCGTCGGTTCCGTACTCGAACCTCTGGAAGCTGTTGCCTCCTATGCCTACTCCGTTATGGCAGCTGACACACCCCTTAGAGACAAAGAGGTCGAGCCCCTTTATTTCTTCGGATCTCAGGCCGCCTTTTTTGCCCGCAAGGTAACGGTCGAAGCGTGAGGGGGTAAGCAGCGTACGCTCGAATGCGGCAATGGCCTTGGTAATGTTCGCAAAGGTAACGGGCTCTTTGTCGTGCTTATAAGCTTTTTTAAAGAGCGATACGTAGCCGGGAATAGATTTTATTGTCTCAACTGCTAGCTCTTCTGTTGAGGCCATCTCCATCGGGTTCAAGATCGGCCCGCCCGCCTGCTCTTCTACGGTAGCGGCGCGACCGTCCCAGAACTGAGTGTCGAGCACAGCAGCGTTAAAGACGGTAGGGGCGTTTCTGGCGCCGATCTGCCAGCCGTGGCCAACTGAGGTCGGCAGGTTGTCCACCCCGCCGGTCGAGAGCGCATGGCAGGTATTGCAGCTGATGACACCACTGCGAGACAGACGCGGGTCGAAAAAGAGCATCTTGCCGAGCGTGACCTTCGGGGGATTCAAGGGATTCAAGAGGCTGTCGGCTCGGCGCGGCAGCGGTGCAAAGTGTTCCGAGTACCTGTCGCCGGGAGCGGAGTATGCAGCGGAGAATGAAAGAAGAACGATAAGTAGAGCGAGGGTAATAGTGGTGCGGGTCTGCATTCGGCCTCCGGTTCTGTCTCTTTTTTGGTCTGTATATATCTTCTACCAGTATGAGCAACAGATTATAGCATACTGATAAGAAAATAAAGGAGAATAGTAAGGGGGGAATAGAAGAGAGCGGCAGCAGGGGGACGACTTAAGGGCTTGCTACCGGTGCAGCACACGGTATCTGGGGTCGAGTCCCCGTATGTACTCTTTGAGCTTAAGGGCAAACTCGCTCTCGGTCTCAAGCTCGTCGTACTCAACAGGGGTAGAGTACCGCTGGAGCCTCAGCACGTCGCCATCGGAAAAGTTTGGCAAGATACCCGAAAAGCAGAAGCCGTGCGACTCTACTTCGGAGACCGCGCCGGGGGTATGCGGGTCTTTAAGCATAAAGTCTACATAGATTGCATTAATACCCTGGTTCTCAAGCTCGACCCGTTTAGCGTCTATTCTAGTACCTAAGTCCCGCCCGACTGCCTCTACCGTGATAGTGGCTATCTGGTGGCTCGTCATTATGGTCAGCTTCAGCGCCGACTCTTCGGCCACCTGTTCTGTTCCTTCTGGCAGAGAGTCTTCTACTATTCTGTTGGCCCCAAGCTCTTTATAGATCTCGGTTATCATTGCTTTGTGGAGCACAGGCACGTAGACCCGCTCTGGAGAGCCGTGGACCAGGAACTTAAAGGAGGTGATTACGTGGCCCGCACCCTTTAGCCCCAGATCGGTCATCGTTGAAATGGCCGCAGGCGGAAAACGGCCAAGCTGTATGGCGGTTTCGTGGAACCCGAATTTGAGGTTGGTCTTCTGGCTAAGCCTGTGCATGCTGTAGGCATTACCGTAAAGAGCCTTGAAACCGTTGGCCTCTGCGTGCTCTATAAGAAATGCGAGCATCGCCTTCATTATACCGTGGCCCCGGTACTTAGG
>JADFVP010000244.1 GCA_015222595.1 Pseudomonadota bacterium | reverse complement strand
CTTCTGGGGAGAGACGCGCATCTTCAAGAGCGGTAATACGCCCTTTAAGGTCTTTGACATCGGTCCCGCCAGAGTCGGCATGATGATCTGCTTCGACTGGCTCTTTCCCGAAGCCGCGCGCACGCTTGCGCTTCTGGGCGCCGATATTATCGCCCATCCGTCTAACCTCGTGCTGCCTAACTGCCCTCAAGCCATGATAACGCGCTGTCTGGAGAACAGGGTATGGGCAATTACCGCCAACAGGGTCGGGGGCGAAGAGCGCATAAAGGGAAACCCGCTAAAGTTCATCGGTTCGAGTCAGGTGGTCGGCCCGGATGGCACGGTAGTCGTGCGCTCAGGAAGAAGAGTAGAGTCTCAATCGGTCGATATAGACGTGCAGAGCGCAAGGAACAAAATGATTAATAGAGACAACGACATAATAGGGGCCAGAAGAACGGGACTCTACAAGCTCTGATTCTACTGCGCGTTTTATGGTGGTTCAGCCTCTTGAATGGGGCCTCATATGAGCAGGTATAGTTACAAAAATGGCCTGTAAACAGTCCTTAATCTATAAAACTGTATACTGTATACAATAAATACAGTTTTCCCTTGACAAGTAGTCCCGGTTGTTTTATTCTGCCTTCTACCCAACAGTCAGATTTTCATAACTATTGTAACTTTCGTGCGGTGTTTACGGGCACGAAGGCCCATTTTTGCTCAGGGTTCAGGAGGGGTTTAGCAGTATGCTGCTGACGTATCTTCCAGTTTTATTGATGTTAGGTTTCGCCACCATTATGGCTTTGGTGGTGCTGTTTGCCAGTTCCATTTTTTCGCCAAAAAATCCTTACAAAGAAAAGAATAAGCCGTGGGAGTGCGGACTAGAGCCTATTGGTGACGCCAATGAGGGGCATTTTCGCGTCCACTTCTTTATAATAGCGATACTATTTGTTATCTTCGATGTTGAAACACTCTTCCTCTTTCCGTGGGCGGTGCTCCTTACAGATTCCTCTATCTCGGTCTTTATCTTTGTCGAGATGATCCTGTTTGTAGCGGTTCTGGCCATTGGGCTTATATACGCATGGAAGAAGGGCGCACTAGACTGGGTTTAATATTTTAAGCCGGACTTAAGGCAGGCAAGCACAGAAGGTTTCTTATGAGCGACATGATGAAAAAAAATTCGATGGAAGACTCGTTCCTCTTTACCACGGTAGATCACGTTGCCGAGGTCGTAAGGCAGAGCAAGGCGATGGACCTTGTGCGCGAAAATGTCGTTACCGAGACTGTCGCCAACTGGGGCCGCGCCTCATCTCTGTGGCCTCTGACCTTTGGTCTTGCATGCTGCGCAATCGAGATGATAGCCGCCGCATGTTCGCGTTACGACTGCGACCGTATGGGCATAGTCTTCAGGCCTACGCCTCGCCAGAGCGACGTTATGATAGTTGCCGGCACGATGACCAAGAAGATGGCCCCGCTCGTTAAGAGGCTCTACGATCAGATGGCTGAGCCGCGCTGGGTTATAGCAATGGGCGGCTGCGCCTCTGCCGGAGGGCCGTACAACACCTACTCGGTCGTTCAGGGCACGGATCTTGTGATTCCTGTAGACGTATACGTGCCGGGCTGTCCGCCGCGCCCGGATGCGCTGCTCTTCGGCTTTCTGGAGCTTATGGAGAAGATCAAAAAAGAGAGCCCGTACGGGATAGAAGACAGAAAGTCGGGTGTTAAGTAAGATGGATAGCGCAAAAGAAAAACTCCTCGTCGACAAGGTTGTAACTGCCTTTTCCGGCGAGATTACGGCGACAGACACCTTTCGCGGCGATGTTACGCATACCGTCAAGAAGAACTCCTTAAAGTCGCTCTGCACTTATTTGAGAATTGAAAAAGACCTCGGCTTCAACTACCTTGTTGACGTTTTGGGCGTTGACAGGAATACCGATACCAAGAGGTTCGAGGTAGTCTACGTCTTCTACTCAATACCGAACAAGCAACGCATAAGGGTGAAGGTTCAGCTCGACGACGGAGAGTCCATACCTACGGTAACCGACATCTGGCGCGGGGCCAACTGGCCGGAGCGCGAAGTGTACGACATGTTCGGCATCGTCTTCGACAACCACCCGGACCTTCGCCGCATCTACCTTGAGGACGACTGGGAAGGCTACCCGCTGAGGAAAGATTATCCTCTTCGCGGCTACAAAGACGAGTTCAACCCGAACGGCGAAGAACGAGAGTAAGGGGCCGATTTTATTGGGGCCATTTCAGAAGTATGAAGACCGGCTAGTATTGACCGGATTGATTTTAAAGAATAATTGGGAACGATGACGGATAATAACGAAGAACTGATAACTACCAAAGAGGTCAGCCTGCATATGGGCCCGCAGCATCCGTCTAGCCACGGAGTGCTGCATCTTGTGCTCGACCTTAAGGGTGAGAAGGTTCTGAAGGTAGAGCCCGATATCGGCTACCTCCACAGGGGCACGGAGAAGATTGCCGAGAACCTCCTCTACCACCAGTTCACTCCGTATACCGACCGGCTCGACTACATGTGCGCGATGAGCAACAACCTCGCCTACGTCTCTGCCGTCGAGAAATTGATGGATATAGAGATTACTCCGAGGGCCAAGTACATTCGCGTTATCGCAGCCGAGCTGTCCCGGATCTCCGGCCACCTGCTCGGCATGGGCGCATGGGCGGTCGACCTTGGCGCAATGAGTATACTGCTCTACATGATACGCGAGCGCGAGATCATACTCGACATATTCGAGCAGCTCTGCGGCGCGCGGTTGACGCTGACATACTTACGGGTCGGTGGCGTCAGGTACGACTTTACGGACGCGTGCAAAGAGGCATGCCAGCACTTTGTGAACATTATGCCTAAGCGCATAGACGAGTACGAAGGCATACTGACCGGCAACAGAATCTGGCTCGACAGAAACAAAGACGTTGGTGTTATTAAAGGTGACGATGCCATTAACCTGGGACTCAGCGGCCCGTCACTCAGGGCAACAGGCGTTGACTGGGATGTGCGCAAAGACGAGCCGTATCTTGTGTACGGAGACTTGAGCTTCGATGTGCCTGTCGGTGAGAACGGCGACTCTTTCGACCGTTACATGGTCAGGATAAACGAGATGCGCCAGTCGGTCCGCATAATAGAGCAGTGCTTGCAGCGCATGCCGGACGGGCCGTTCAACGTAGACGATCCGCAGATAGTGCCTCCTGTAAAGAAAGAGGTCTATAACAACATGGAGTCGCTGATCCACCACTTCAAGTACGTCTCCGAAGGTTTTAGCGCTCCCAAGGGCGAGATCTACTCGGCCATAGAGTCCCCGAAGGGTGAACTCGGTGTCTTTATAGTTAGTGACGGAACGGCCAAGCCGTACAGGCTTAAACTGAGGGTTCCGTCATTCATGAACCTTCAGTCCATGAACGAGCTTTCGCAGGGCGGGTACTTTGCCGACGTAATCTCGGTGCTCTCAAGCCTAGACCCTGTCTTCGGAGAGTGTGACAAGTAACCTGGGCCTCAGTTGTCCGTGGCGTAACTTAGACGGAGCGTTCCATACTTGAGTTTGATTGCTGGGCCGGAAACCATTTTTTATAAAAGTTTTACCTTTTACGGAATCGTATAATAGATGCTTACAGAGAAGACATTAGAGAAGATTCAGCAGATTCAGAAGAACTACCACAGCAAGAAGTCGGCTGTGATGGGTGCTCTTATGGCTGTGCAGCGCGATTCTGGCAACAACCTGACGCGCGAAGACATGGAAGCGGTCGCAGAGATCTTAGAGGTCAACCCCGTCGAGGTTCAGGCCGTAGCCGGTTTCTATACCATGTACAACTGGAAGAAACCCGTAGGGCGCCACCATATTGAGATCTGCTGGAACCTTTCGTGCTCGCTCATGGGTGCAGAGCACCTGATCTCCCATATGGAGAAAAAACTCGGTATTACTTTAGGCGAGACCACCGCAGACGGTATGTTTACGCTCTCTACTGCCGAGTGTCTCGGCTCTTGCGGCACAGCGCCGATGATGCAGGTAGGCGACGACTACTACGAAAACCTGACGGTTGAGAAGGTCGATAAGATTTTAGCGGACTTAAGGGCAAGCTCGTAAGGATTTAGTGGCGGATATGGAAAAGATACTACTTAAAAATATAGATAAGCCAGAGGCCTACAAACTCGACAATTACGTCACCAACGGTGGCTATGTTGCAGTTCAGAAGGCCCTGAAGATGGAGCCCGACCAGATCATACAGACGGTCAAGGACTCAAATCTCAGGGGACGAGGAGGCGCGGGTTTCCCGGCGGGTCTTAAGTGGAGCTTTATTCCCAAGGATCCGACCATACAGAAGTACCTCTGCTGCAACGCCGACGAGGGCGAGCCCGGAACTTTCAAAGACCGCGCGATAATGGACAAAGACCCCCACCTTCTTCTTGAGGGGATGATGATAACCTGCTACGCCATTGGCGCTTCTGTCGGGTATGTCTACATCAGGGGAGAGTTCGAGTACGGTGCGGCAAAGCTAGAAGACGCCATTACAGAGGCGTATGAGAAGGGTTATCTCGGCAGCAATATCTTCGGTTCGGACTTTTCGCTCGACCTCTACGTACACAGAGGCGCTGGCGCTTATATCTGCGGAGAAGAGACCGCACTGCTCGAATCCTTAGAGGGCGGCAGGGGCCAGCCCCGCAAGAAGCCGCCGTTTCCGGCGCTCGCAGGGCTCTATGCAAAGCCGACCGTTATCAATAACGTTGAAACACTCGGCTGCATTCCGGCCATTATAGAGAAGGGCCCGGAGTGGTTTGCCGCTATAGGCCCGGAGAAGAGCCCGGGCACGAGGATTTGCGGAGTCAGCGGCCATGTAAAGAAGCCGGGTCTCTATGAATTGCCGATGGGAGTGCCTTTAAGAGAACTGATTTACGACCACTGCGGCGGCATGCGCGGGTCGAAGCCGATCAAGGCTGTAATACCCGGAGGCGTAAGCGCTCCGATGCTGATTGAGGCCGATTTAGATACTCCGATGGACTTCGACTCCATGGCTGCAAAAGGCACAATGCTCGGGTCGAGCGCGGTAATGGTAATGGAAGAGGGCACCTGTATGGTCAAGGTCGCCTATATTACCAGCAGGTTCTTCTCTCACGAGTCATGCGGCAAGTGCACGCCTTGCAGAGAGGGTACTTCGTGGCAGACCAAAGTGCTGCACAGAATGGAGCACGGCGAGGGCAGGCCCGGAGACGTAGAACTTTTAGAGAGCCTCTGCGACAATATTTTTGGACGCACCTTCTGCCCGCTTGGCGACGGAGCCGTAATGGCGCTTCGCGGCGCGCTCAAGCACTTTAGAGAAGAGTTCGTCTACCATGTGGAGCACAAAAAGTGCATGGTGGGTTCGGACGACGAGTAGGCATCTGTCAATCAGAGTAATAAAGCAGAGCAAAAAAGAACAGAGCAACCAGAAACAGGAACAATGGCTAACGTAAAGATAAATGGAAAAGAGGTTGAGGTAGAGGCGGGAACGCTGATACTCGACGCTGCAAGGGATCTGGGACACGACATCCCCACCTTCTGCTACCAGGCCGACCTTATGGGCATCGGTTCGTGCAGGATGTGCTTGATTGAGATAGAGGGACAGAAGAAGCTTCAGCCCTCCTGTATCACCCCTGTGATGGACGGCATGAGTATTCTTACCGACTCGCCGACCGTCGTCTCCGCGCGCTCCTCGATGCTCGAGTTCCTGCTGACCGACCACGCGCTCGACTGTCCTGTCTGCGACAAGGGCGGAGAGTGCGAACTTCAGGACATGGTCTTTAAACACGGCCCCCGCACTGGTCGCCACGCCGAGCCGAAGCATACGCACCACGAGAAAGATTATGCGCTCAGCCCGGTCATTATAAAGAACTCCAACAGATGCGTTCAGTGCACCAAGTGCGTACGCGTCTGTAAAGAGATCGTCGGCGTCGGGGTCTTAGGCTCCATAGGGCGCGGCATCCATCAGGAAGAGACAAGTTTCCAGAAGACGTTCCTCGACTGCGACCACTGCGGTAACTGCATAGAGGTCTGCCCGGTAGGCTGCTTTATGCGCCGCCCGTACAGGTATACGTCACGTTCGTGGGATTTAACGAGTGCCGACTCTATCTGCACCTACTGCGCCACAGGCTGCCGCATAGTAATAGAAGAGCGCGACGGAACGCTTGTAAGAAGCAGGGCGCAGCTCGGCGTAGGGCTCAACAGCGAAACGCTCTGTGCTCGTGGCCGCTTCGGATACGACATTGTGAATAAAGAAGAGAGACTGACCACACCGATGGTCAAGAAGTACGGCAAGCTCGAACCGGCCACATGGGAAGAGGCCTTCAGCGCTGTAGAGCGCGGGCTCAAAGGCTGTGCTCCTGAGCGCATCGGCGGGCTGATCTCTGCTAGAATGACGAACGAAGAGATATTCCTCTTCAGTAAACTTTTCAAGGGCTCGCTCGGCAGCAGCAACGTAGACTCTTCTATGCGTTGGACTCCGGAGGCGGTAGAGGGTTTTGCGGCGGCAACCTCCATGCCAGAAGGCGGAGCATCTCTCTTTGACGTTATGGCCTCAGACACCGTGCTCGTTGTAGGCACGCAGCTCTCGGACGAAAATCCTGTTGTCGACTACATAGTGCGACGCATTACGAACGCAAACGGAGTGCGGGTGGCTATAGCCTCTTCAAGAGCAATGAAGCTAGACTCTTCGGCTTCCATCACGCTCAGGCACGCTCCTGCCGCAGAAGGCTCTTTGCTCGGCGCAACGGCTCTCATACTTGCAGATAGCGGAGCGGATAAGCTCGCAGGCAACTCCGATGTTCAGGCAGGGCTCGGCACCATAAAGGGCATTGGCGTAGACTCTTTAGCAACAAGCGCGGGACTGAACCGCAAAGAGATAGAGGAACTTGTCTCAAGGCTCGGTTCGTCTGAGTCTGTAGGTATAATCGCCGGAACAGAGTTCTTGAGGTTCCCGGAAGGCTCGGCCAATCTTGCGCTCTTTACAGAAGTGTTACGCGGTGTGGGCAAGACGGTTACCGTGGTTCCCGTGCTCGATAGATGCAATCAGCGTGGCGCGTGGGAGATGGGCGCGCACCCGAATCTGGGCACAGCGTACTCCTCTACAGACACCAAAGGCCTCGGCTTTGCCGGTATGATGGATGCCGCTTCAGCCGGACAGATGGACGCGCTCTATATCGCCGGAGAGAACCCGGTCATCGACTACGGAGAAGGAAACTTCGCCAGAGACGCCGTAGATAAGGCGCGTTTCGTTATCGTCCAGGATACCTTTATGACCGAGACCGCAGCTATGGCCGACGTTGTGTTGCCGGGAGTAACGTTTGCGGAGAAGGACGGTACTTATACGAATCAGGAGGGCAGGGTACAGTCGATCAACAGGCTCCTTAAGGGCCCGGGTTCGGCAAAGAGCGACCTTGAGATCATCTCTACCATCCACAATATTATTTCCGGAACAGAAGAGACCCCCGCACAGAAGGCGGCAGGAGTCTTTGGCGACATAAGAGCAGAGGTTACTTCCTACGCTAGCGTAGATCTCTCTTTTAACAACAAGAAGAACACCTTTAACGATCTTGATAACAAGGGTTCTTTAGTTGGTTCGGCTTCGGCGAGCATTGCTGTGGCAACCGTAGCTGGCTCTGCGGCTGCAACGATTGCAGGAGAGGGGCCGGCTGGCTTTACGCTCGTAACGGGAAATCACTTATACCATTCGGGCCGTCTGACGCTCAGGAGCGAGATACTCGACGGTTTTGTTAAGGGCGCGATAGTAGAGTTGAGTTCCGAAGATGCCGACAGGCTTGGGCTCTCGACCGGTGACACTGTAACAGTTGCAGGCAGCCGCTACACGGCAGACCTCACGCTCAAGGTTCGCAAGGGCAGCGTAAACGGCATGGCCTTTATAGCGGAAAACTTTAATGACGTACTGGTGCACAAGTTCTTCAAGCACGGCGAGTCGGTTGCAAGTGTGAAGATCGCAAGAAGCTAATGCTTTTTTTTGATTATGTAGAGGGCCCCTGACAGGGAGTGGAGGTAGTCATGATAGACCTTGAATTATTAAGAGAGCAGCAGTTCTTCAACGACCTCGACAACGACGAGGTAAAGGTAATTGCGGATATAACGAGCAAGAAGAGCTTCAAGCAGGGCGATACGATATTCAGAGACGGCGAAGACGGAGAGTCGATCTACATTATAAAGAAGGGCGAAGTAAAGGCCTGTAGGGAAGCTCCCGACGGTGAGCTGTTTACGCTGACTCTTTTAAAGGACGGAGAGATCTTCGGAGAGATGAGTTTTCTCGACGGAAGGCCCCACTCGGCTACGATGGTAGCGCTCACCTCTGTTGAGACGTATGTAATACACAGAGACGATTTTGAAAAGATTGTTGAGACGCATCCGAGAATAGTCTATAAGATGATGCGCAACATTATCTTCACCATTCACTCTATAGTGCGCGGCATGAACTCGCGCTACATCGAGATGGTAAATTACATGTGGGGCCGCAAACGCTTCACATAAATAG
>JADFVP010000243.1 GCA_015222595.1 Pseudomonadota bacterium | reverse complement strand
TTTGGAGGTCGCCGGAATGAAGTGCCGACACGGAAAGTACTTAGGTTAGGCCCTTGACACGATATTGGGTGACGGGGACTAGAAGCACAACAGGCCAGTAGCTCTAACGGCTAGAGCGGCGGTCTCCAAAACCGCATGTTGGGGGTTCGAATCCCTCCTGGCCTGCCACTTTTTTTTTAACTTTTCAATGACGCGTCGCGTACGGATCTGACGCAGAAATATAGATTGGTTGGTATGATCTCGATAGCCGAAACAAAAAAGTTTATTACAGACGCCCGTAGCGAACTCAGAAAGGTAGTGTGGCCTACCAAGCAGCAGACTATGAGTTCCACCTGGGTCGTTGTCGTCGTGACATTTGTGCTTGCCGCCTTTCTAGGCCTTGTCGACCTCTTCCTTTCAAAAGGAATTGGCTTTATCATTAAATAGCTTATTAGCCTGGAATCAGGCAGAGGCCCCTTTAGACTTCCGGTTCATCTTTGGTGTGCGGAGTTTGGGGGCTATAAGTCAGGAGCAGTATGGAGAAGAAGTGGTACGTAGTACACACCTACTCAGGGTATGAGAACAAGGTGAAGGCAGCGCTCGAAGAGGGTATTCGGACTGCCGACAAGGAAGAACTCTTCGGAGAGGTTCTTGTACCTTCCGAGAAGGTAGTTGAGATGGCCAAGGGAGTAAAGAGAACTACTACGAGAAAATTCTTTCCCGGCTATATACTTGTAAATATGATCTTGAACGACGAGACCTGGCATATAGTGAAGTCTACGCCGAAGGTTACCGGCTTTGTCGGCGGTCAGGACACAGAGATGCCGCCAGCCGTGCCCGAAGCCGAGATAAAGCGCATAACCCATCAGATGGAGGAGGGCGCAGTAAGGCCGAAGCCGAAGGTTCTTTTCGAGACCGGCGAGAACGTAAGGGTAATAGACGGGCCGTTCACCAACTTTACCGGCATGGTAGAAGAGGTGAAGCCGGATAAGGGCAAGCTCCGCGTGCTGGTAAGTATCTTCGGTCGCGCCACACCTGTAGAGCTGGACTTCATTCAGGTAGAGAAGTCATAACCGTTATTTAATTAAAGCGAGTGCCGCGAGAGTGCGGCACGATAAATACGTCGTACAGAAAGGTACTGAAAAGATGGCTAAGAAAGTTATAGGGCTCATAAAGCTACAGATCGCGGCAGGCAAGGCAAACCCAAGCCCGCCAATAGGCCCTGCGCTCGGACAGCACGGCGTAAACATAATGGACTTCTGCAAGGCCTTCAACGCCAAGACGCAGAAGGACGGCGACACCGTCATACCGGTAGTTATTACGGTCTATGCCGACAGGTCGTTCTCGTTCATAACCAAGACCCCTCCGGCCCCTGTGCTTCTTTTGAAAGCTGCGGGAATAGCCAAGGGCTCCAAGGAGCCTAATAAGGAGAAGGTCGGCAAGGTGACAAGCAAGCAGGTAGAAGAGATAGCGAAGCTCAAGACGCCGGACCTTTCAGCAGGCAGCCTTGAGGCCGCGATGAAGACTATTGCCGGTACTGCAAGAAGTATGGGCATTACAGTAGAGGGGTAACAGACGATGGGTAAGAAGTATAGCGCGGCAGCAGAGAAGATTGAGACGGACCGCATCTACAGCGTAGACGAGGCTTTTGAACTTATCCCTACGCTCGGTGTCGCAAGGTTCGATGAGACCGTAGAGGTAACTGGACGTCTGGGCGTTGACCCCAGGCAGGCCGAGCAGATGGTCAGGGGCACGGTAGTGCTGCCCAACGGTACTGGCAAGAAGGTACGCGTACTGGTCTTTTGCAAGGAAGAGAAGGAGGCCGAGGCTTTAGAAGCCGGAGCCGAGTTCGCCGGAAGTGAAGAGCTGGTAGAGAAGATAAAGAAGGGCTGGACTGGTTTTGACAGCGCTGTGGCCACGCCCGACATGATGGTCGAGGTCGGCAAGCTCGGTAAGGTGCTTGGTCCAAGAGGCCTGATGCCGAACCCGAAACTTGGCACCGTTACCTTCGAGGTAAAGAAGGCCGTTGAAGAGCTAAAGGCCGGTAAGGTCGAGTACAGGGTAGACAAGGTCGGCAACATCCATGTGCCGATAGGCAAGGTCTCCTTCGGAACCGGCAAGCTAAAAGAGAACTTCTCCACACTTTTAGAAGCGGTTAGCAAGGCTAAGCCTGCAGCGAGCAAGGGCACGTATTTAAAGAGCCTCTTCGTTTCGACCACAATGGGCCCGTCGATAAAGCTCGATGTTGTAGAGATCAAGAAGTCCTACAAGTAGGGGCCAAATTAAGAGCAGTACGCAGTAAGGGCGGGAAGCCCTTCTGTTGCAGTTATAGAGTAAAAAAACGAGACTTATAACGATGGTCAGAGACCGCAGGGGCCACAAGGCGTAACACCAAAAACCCTGCCGAGACCGGGACACAAATATAGAAGAAGGCGCTGGGCGCGTGGCGAGAGCCGCAGCCGGTAAGCAACACAGCGTCGGCTTATGTATCTTATTCCCGCTGTCTTTGCCAGTAAAACGAAAGAGACAGAGAGGGGGGAGAAAATAGTTTGGAACGGACAGAGAAAGCACAACTAATCGATGAGCTTCGCGATTCCGTCGGCAGAGCAAAAGCGGCCTTTGTTACCGAGTACCAGGGTATCACGGCTGTTGAGATGGACGCTTTCCGTAAAGACCTTCGCGAGGCCGACATAGACTTCAGGGTCGTTCGCAACACGCTAGCCAACCGTGCCATAGAAGGTACCGGCTGTGCGGGTTTCAAAGAGCACCTTGTCGGGCCCGTAGCTCTTGTTTTTGGTTACGAAGATGCCGCAACTGCTGCCAAGAAGCTTGTTGAGTTCGCAAAGGAGCAGCCTAAGCTCAAGCTTAGAGCCGGCGTCATCGGTGACGACATGCTCAACTTGAACGAGATAAAAGCGCTGGCCGAACTGCCGAGCAAGGACGTTATGCTGGCCAAGATAATTGGCTCGATGAACGCACCGGCTTCCGGTTTCGTCAACGTGCTCAGCGGAGTTCCACGCGCACTGGTCTACACGCTCAGCGCAATTCGCGACTCGAAAGAGAGCGCCGCTTAAACGGCACACCCTTTCGTACGGTTTCATGCGGCGGTTTCGCTCGCAGAGTTTTTTAGGAATTAGAATATAACAGATCACTTTAGAATAAAGTAACTAACGAAGAGGAGAAGCAAAATGGCTGGAACTACCAAAGAAGATGTAATCAAATTTCTCGAGACCATGTCCGTTCTCGATATGGCAGAACTCGTAAAAGAGCTTGAAGAGAAGTTCGGCGTATCCGCAGCGGCTCCTGCAGCGGCAGCGGCAGCAGCCCCGGCAGCAGGCGGCGGAGCAGCTGAAGAGAAGACCGAGTTTGACGTTATTCTCAAGAGCTTCGGTTCCGAGAAGATCAAGGTCATCAAAGAGGTTCGCGCCGTAACCGGACTCGGACTCAAAGAGGCCAAAGAGCTCGTCGAAGGCGCACCTGGTCCGCTTAAAGAGGGCGTAGACAAGGACGAATCCGCGAAGATCAAGGCCCAGCTCGAAGCTGTAGGCGCTGAGGTAGAGGTTAAGTAGTCTATTCCTTCTGCCCTGCGTACAGCAGGGCAGAAGGAAATATTTTTATTCTTCACAATAGCCGGGCAGATATGTTGGCTAAATAGACCGCCCGGATTCAGTAGACATACGCACCAGGCATGCTAGTAGACATATACACCGCTCAGATGCGGTGGCATTGTAGTGCGGCTCCACATTATGACTGCCGACCCGCCGGGACGTTATTGTCACCATACAGGCAGGCAACTAGATTAACAGATTGTCATACATACAGGACGTCCCGCATTCTTTTTACTACCGGGTTTCATAAAATGTTCTTTTCTCTTATTTATTGCAGCACAACTTAATTTCAGCGGTCTCGGCCCGCAGGACAGTCCTGCGGGTGAAGTCGTTGGTGGTTTTAATTAAGGAGCTTGTTAGATGGCCTCCAGTCTTTCATCAAAATCAGTGATACTCAGGAAGGGTTACTCAAGGATCACAAAGGTCGTTGATATGCCGAACCTGATTGAGGTCCAGAAGGAATCCTTCGTACAGTTTTTGCAGACCGGCATTAAGGACGGAAGCAGAGACGAGACCGGTCTTCAGGCGGTCTTCAACAGCGCTTTCCCGATCACCGGCTTTAGCGGAAACGCCTCTCTGGAGTTCGTGAAGTATACGCTCCTTGAGCCGAAGTACACGATCGAAGAGTGCCACCAGAAGGGCATGACCTATGCTGCGCCGATCAAGATACTTGTTCGGCTCATCATGTGGGACAAAGACCTCGACACCGGCGTGCAGTCAATACGCGACATCAAGGAGCAGGAGGTCTACTTTGGCGAGATTCCGCTAATGACCAACAACGGCTCCTTCATCATCAACGGCACGGAGCGCGTTATTGTCTCTCAGCTCCACCGTTCTCCGGGCGTCTTCTTCGAGTACGAGAAGTCGAAGACATTTACCGGCAAGGTGCTCTACACCGCGCGCGTAATTCCGTACCACGGCTCGTGGCTCGATTTCGAGTTCGACCAGAAAGACCTTCTCTACGTCCGCATAGACAAGCGGCGCAAGATGCCCGCAACCATACTGTTAAAGGCGCTCGGGTACTCTGTTGAAGAGATGATAAACCACTTCTATCCGAGCGAAGAGATACTTCTTGACGGCTCCAAGATACTTAAGAGCGTCGAGCCGGAGTACTTAGTCGGGCAGAGGGCGAGCCGCGATATAAAGGACTCTTCGGGCACGGTTATCGTCAAGAAGGATAGAAAGTTCACCCGCCTTGCTATCAGAAAGATAGTAGAGGCCGGAATAGAGTACATAGACGTTGATGTCGAAGAGGTGGTCGGAAGGATCGCCTCCAAGGATATCGTCGATCCGAAGACAGGAGAGGTTCTCCTTGAGTGCAACCAGGAACTTACGCGCGACAACCTCGACGAGATATCGTTGCGCGGCATAACCGGCTTCAAGCTCCTGCTGATAGAGGCTATGGGTTCGTACTTCAGGAACACGCTTCTTAACGACAAGGTCGGCGCTGACGATACCAAGGCTACCAACGACTACAGAAAGCAGCATCCGAACGATTCCATTACCAACGTTACTATGAACGCCATCATAGAGATATACAAGAGGCTCAAGCCCGGAGACTTACCGACTGTAGAGACGGCGCGCAAGTTCTTCGGCGACCTCTTCTTCAGTTCCGAGCGGTACGACCTCTCCAAGGTCGGGCGTCTCAAGATAAACCGTAAACTCGGTTTCGACGAAGTTCCGCTCGACGTCACCACGCTCAGAAAAGAGGACATCCTGGCGGTCGTCCATTACCTTATAGGTCTTCGTAACGGTCAGGGTTCGGTAGACGATATAGACCATCTCGGAAACCGTCGCGTACGAAGCGTCGGCGAACTGTTGGAGAACCAGTACAGGATAGGACTGCTCAGAATGGAGCGGGCCGTTAAAGAGAGAATGAGCCTCGGCGAGCTAGAGACCCTGATGCCGCACGATCTCATCAACCCGAAGCCGGTCTCTGCCGTAATAAAAGAGTTCTTCGGCTCCTCTCAGCTCTCGCAGTTCATGGATCAGACCAATCCTCTGTCCGAGATCACGCACAAGCGCAGACTCTCGGCGCTTGGCCCCGGTGGACTTACGCGTGAGCGTGCAGGCTTCGAGGTTCGCGACGTTCATGCCACGCATTACGGCAGGATTTGTCCAATCGAGACGCCTGAAGGGCCGAACATCGGTCTCATAGTCTCGCTTTCCACTTATGCCAGGGTAAACGACTTCGGCTTTATCGAGACCCCGTACAGGCAGGCGAAGGACGGTAAGGTAACTAGCAAAATAACGTACCTCTCGGCTCTCGATGAGGAAAATCATGTTATCGCTCAGGCCAACGCGCCTCTCGACAAGAACGGGAAGTTTACAAACGACTTCATCTCCGCGCGCAAGAACGGCGAGTTCATTATGGCGCCGCCCGAAGAGGTAACGCTGATGGACGTCTCCCCGAACCAGCTAGTAAGTGTTGCGGCCTCTCTCATTCCGTTTCTAGAGAACGATGACGCCAACAGGGCGCTCATGGGTTCAAACATGCAGCGTCAGGCCGTGCCTCTCGTCAGAACGCAGTCTCCGATTGTAGGAACAGGCATGGAGAGTGTTGTGGCGCGTGACTCCGGGGTTACCGTGCTTGCAAAAGATGGCGGAGTGGTTGAGAACGTCGATGCCACGCGTATAGTCATCAAGAGCACAAATGGCGCTATCGATATCTATAACCTTACGAAGTTCAGACGCTCCAACCAGAATACGTGCCTCAACCAGAAGCCTATCGTCTTTAAGGGCGACACCGTAGACGCCGGGCAGGTTATCGCCGACGGGCCGAGCACCGACGAGGGCGAGCTTGCGCTCGGTTCCAACGTGTTGGTCGCATTCATGCCGTGGGGCGGTTACAACTTTGAGGACTCCATACTTATCTCCGAGCGGCTTTTACGTGATGACGTCTTTACCTCCGTCCATATCGAGGAGTTCGAGATGGTAGCTCGTGACATCAAGCTCGGCAAAGAGGAGATAACCCGCGATATACCGAACGTCGGAGAGGAGGCCCTTAAGGACCTCGACGATAGCGGCATAATCAGAATCGGCGCCGATGTTGCTCCGGGCGACGTGCTTGTCGGCAAGATCACGCCTAAGGGCGAGACCCAGCTCTCCCCTGAGGAGAAGCTCCTACGGGCCATCTTCGGAGAGAAGGCCGAGGACGTAAAAGATACCTCGCTCCGCGTTCCTCCGGGAATAGAGGGTGTTGTCATAGATGCAAAGGTCTTCTCGCGCAAGGGTGCTGAGAAGGACGAGCGCTCGAAATTCATTGAAGAGCACGAGAGGGCGAAGCTAGACAAGGACCGCGACGACGAGATAGCGATCGTAAGCGAGGCTGTCTACTCCAAGGTAAGAAAGATACTGCTCAACAAGAACTCTCGCGTGCGCATAACCGACCGCAAGAACAATACGCTGCTCAGCAAAGGCAAGCCTATTACGGCGGAGGTGCTCGACACCATACCGAGGTCGCGCTGGAAAGAGATAGTGCCGGCGGATGACAAGGCCGAGAAGAACGTCGAGGAGATGATTTCCAGGCTCGACGCTCAGGTGGAGATGATAAAGTCCGTCTGCACCGACAGGATTGGAAGGTTGCTGCGCGGAGATGAACTTCCTCCTGGCGTCATCAAGATGGTCAAGGTCTATATTGCGATGAAGCGCAAGATAGCCGTTGGCGACAAGATGGCCGGACGCCACGGAAACAAAGGTGTCATATCGAGAATACTTCCGCAGGAGGATATGCCATATCTGCCGGACGGCACACCCGTCGATATAGTCTTGAACCCGCTCGGAGTTCCTTCGAGAATGAATATAGGGCAGATACTCGAGACGCATATCGGTTGGGCCTCGCGCTGTCTTGGCGAGCAGGTTGCCGAACTCGTGGAGCAGAACGCAGGGGTAAGTTCCGTCAGGGACAGGCTGAAGAAGACTTACGGTTCGCCCCAGTTCAATAAGTTTGTCGATTCGCTCTCCGACGACGAGGTCTACGATATAGGCGGAAGCCTCGCGGCCGGAATGAACATTGCAACCTCGGTCTACGACGGAGCAACGGAGGCGGATGTCAAGGATGCGCTTAAGCTTGCCGGGCTTCCGACCACGGGCAAGACCAAGCTCTTTGACGGTAAGACCGGGGAGGCGTTCGACCAGGACGTAACCGTCGGTATCATGTATATAATGAAGCTCCATCATCTTGTCTCTGATAAGATTCATGCCAGAAGCACCGGGCCGTACTCGCTCGTTACGCAGCAGCCGCTAGGCGGTAAGGCGCAGTTCGGCGGGCAGAGGCTCGGAGAGATGGAGGTTTGGGCAATGGAGGCGTACGGCGCAGCGCATACGCTTCAGGAGTTCTTGACCGTTAAGAGTGACGATGTTCCGGGTAGAACCAGGATGTATGAGTCGATCGTCACGGGTAACTACAACCTCGAACCAACGCTGCCCGAGAGTTTCTCCGTGCTCTTAAAAGAGCTTCACTCTCTGTCGCTCGACGTGAACCTGCTCGAAGAGGATGAGCTGCCCGAAGGGCACAGGTAGTCGCCTAACCGGTTGAAGTTGTTGGTTCTTTTGGCAACGTGGTTGTTTGAGTAGTTACTGTTGCAGGGTTCGAACGGGCTCAAAAGTGAGTTCTCAATAGAAACAGCGAACGCTGTAATAGTAAGAGCGAACGCTCTCTTTTCTGAGGCAAAGAAGGGTTGGGAAGTACGGGAGAAGCGGAAAAGAGGGGCAAGATAGTAGGCGAATCGGCCGGAATTTTGACGAATTGTGCGAATCTGAAGAGACTAACAGCGCAAATACGGAGCCCGGACGAGAACAGAAACGAAGTTTGGTGAACGGGTTGCCGGGCTCGGAAGTCGGCAGTTTTTTAAGCAAGCACTGGATCAGATAGCACCCGGTCGGCGGGTTCGGAAGTCGGCATTTTTTAAGTACGCACTTATCCGAAGTAAGCACTTATTGGAAGCAGCGCAAGCTGCGCTGTATTGACCTTTGCGGAATAGACCTGAGAGGGTGTGCCGCAGCATAAGGAGGTAGCCTTGGAAAGCCTCATGGCCTTGTTTGAAAAGCACAAAAAACCGATGGACTTTAGCGCCATTCGGATATCGATAGCCTCGCCTGAAAGGATCAAGCAGTGGTCTCACGGAGAGGTCAAGAAGCCTGAGACGATAAATTACAGGACTTTCAAGCCGGAGCGCGACGGACTCTTCTGCGCCAAGATATTCGGCCCTGTAAAGGACTTCGAGTGCAACTGCGGCAAGTACAAGAGAATGAAGCACAGGGGCATAGTCTGCGAGAAGTGCGGCGTTGAGGTAATACCGTCGAACGTCAGAAGAGAGAGGCTCGGCCATATCGACCTCGCTACCCCTGTCTCCCATATCTGGTTCCTCCGCTCGCTTCCTTCTCGCATAGGCGCGGTGCTCGACATGACTCTTAAGGAGCTCGAGCGCGTTCTTTATTATGAGAATTATATCGTTATCGACCCGAAGGAGACCGAGCTTAAGGTCGGCGAGGTTCTTAACGAGGAGAAGTTCCAGGAGGGTATTGAGCAGTGGGGCTTCGACAGTTTCGAGGCCGGCATGGGCGCCGAGGCGATACGGTCTATACTGCGCTCTTTAGAGCTTGTTGAGATTGCCGTAACGCTAAGAGAAGAGATGAAGAACACCGCCTCTGATGCCAAGAAGAAGAAGATAGCCAAGAGGCTCAAGGTCGTAGACGCCTTTATTCAGTCGGGCAACAAGCCGGAGTGGATGATCCTTGAGGTCATCCCGGTGCTTCCGCCGGACCTTCGTCCGCTCGTACCGCTAGACGGTGGCCGTTTTGCGACCTCTGACCTTAACGACCTCTACCGCCGCGTTATCAACCGCAACAACAGGCTCAAGAGGCTTATGGAGCTTAGCGCTCCCGACATTATTATACGCAATGAGAAGCGGATGCTTCAGGAGGCCGTAGACGCGCTGTTCGACAACGGGCGCAGGGGCCGCATAATTACGGGACAGAACAAGAGACCGCTTAAGTCTCTTAGCGACATGATAAAGGGCAAGGGAGGCCGTTTCCGCCAGAACCTGCTCGGAAAGCGCGTCGATTACTCCGGCCGTTCCGTCATCGTCGTCGGCCCGGACTTGAGGCTCCACCAGTGCGGCCTGCCCAAGAAGATGGCAGTAGAACTCTTTAAGCCCTTTATCTACCAGAAGCTCGAAGAGCGCGGCTACGCCACTACCATCAAGAGCGCCAAGAAGATGCTCGAGAAGGAGAGGCCGGAAGTCTGGGACGTTCTTGAGGAGGTTGTACGCGAGCACCCCGTTATGCTTAACCGCGCCCCGACGCTTCACAGGCTCGGCATTCAGGCCTTTGAGCCGCTCTTAATAGAGGGCAAGGCGATACAGCTCCACCCGCTTGTCTGTACCGCTTTTAACGCCGACTTCGATGGTGACCAGATGGCGGTCCATGTGCCTCTGTCCGTTGAGGCTCAGACAGAGGCTCGCGTGCTGATGATGAGCACCAACAACATTCTTTCCCCTGCGTCCGGCAAGCCGATAATCGTGCCTACGCAGGACATCGTGCTCGGCCTCTACTACATGACGCGTGAGCGCACCGGAGTAGTCGGAGAGCACAGGAGCTACAGCTCTTTCGACGAGGTACGCGCTGCGTACGATGCGGGCGCAGCGCATCTGCAGGGCGTCATTAAGGTGCGCTACGACGGCAAAATCTACGACACTACCGTCGGCAGGGTTATCCTTATGGAGATAATCCCCGAGGCTATAGGTTTCGACGAGGTCAACAAGGTCATGGACAAGAAGCGTCTGGCCGACCTTATAGATATCTGTTACAGACAGTGCGGCTCCAAAGAGACTGTGCTTCTGGCCGACAGGCTGAAGGACTTGGGCTACCTGTACGCCACCAAGGCTGGAATCTCTATCTGCATAGACGACATGCAGATACCGGAGAAGAAGGACGAGCTTCTAAAGGAAGCATACGGCGAGGTTCAGGAGATACAGACCCAGTACCAGGAAGGTCTTATTACCGACGGTGAGCGGTACAACAAGGTTATCGATATCTGGGCGCAGGCCACGGAAGAGATAGCTGACGAGATGCTTAAAGAACTTAGTACCGACAAAGTGACTGGCGAAGACGGAATTGAGCGTAACCTTCCGAGTTTCAACCCTATCTTCATTATGGCCGACTCCGGAGCCAGAGGCTCTGCGCAGCAGATACGCCAGCTTGCAGGTATGAGAGGGCTGATGGCCAAGCCGTCTGGCGAGATCATCGAAACCCCTATTACGGCCAACTTCCGCGAAGGTCTAACGGTGCTCCAGTACTTTATCTCCACACATGGAGCGCGTAAGGGTCTGGCCGATACGGCGCTAAAGACCGCCAACTCCGGTTACCTTACCAGAAGACTCGTGGACGTTGCTCAGGACGCTATTATCTCCGAAGACGATTGCGGAACCTTGGACGGTATCTACATGACCTCGCTAGTAGAGGGCGGAGAGATAATAGAGGCTATAGGCGAGAGAATTCTTGGCCGTGTCGTGCTCGAAGACGTTATAGATACCTTCTCAGGAGAGGTGTTGGTGAATGCCAACGAGGAGATAGACGAGGAGAAGGTAGAAAAAATAGAAGAGATGGGTGTAGAGAAGGTGAAGATACGCTCTGTGCTCACCTGCCGCTCCACGCGCGGAATCTGCAAGAAGTGCTACGGCAGAGACCTTAGTCGTGGAATTATGGTCGACATGGGCGAGTCCGTCGGCGTAATAGCCGCCCAGAGTATCGGCGAGCCTGGCACGCAGCTTACCATGAGAACCTTCCATATTGGTGGTACGGCCAGCAGAAGGGCCGAGCAGACGCAGCTTGAGGCGCGTCACGACGGTGTCGTGAAGTACCACAACCTGAAGGTTGCCACCAACTCCAAGGGCGAGAAAATTGTAATGAACCGCAATGGTGAAATTGCCATTCAGGATGAGCAGGGCCGCGACCGCGAACGCGACGCCCTTATCTACGGAGCGCGCCTGTTGATCAAAGAGGGTGAGTCAGTCACGGCAGGCACGGTAATAGCCGACTGGGACCCGTACACCATTCCGATTATTACCGAGGTGGGCGGAACCGTACGCTTCGGAGATATAGAGGACGGCAAGACCATGCGCGAGCAGGTCGACGAGGTAACGGGCCTCTCTTCGAGGGTTATCGTAACTTATAAAGAGAGCGATATGAGACCACGCGTCTCCATAAAGGATGCCGCAGGACAGACCATGAAGATAGGGGCGACGAATGTTCATGCGCGTTACCTGCTGCCGGTCGGGGCTATTATTACGACCGTAGAGGGCGCTGATCTGGAGTCCGGAGACCTTGTAGCGAGAATACCGAGAGAGACCACCAAGACCAAGGATATCACCGGTGGACTTCCGCGAGTCGCAGAGCTTTTCGAGGCCCGGAAACCTAAAGAGTGTGCCGTTATCTCCGAGATCGACGGGCTCGTCTCCTTCGGCGCCGACACCAAGGGCAAGCGCAAGGTTGTAATTACCCCTGACGCCGGAGGCGAGAAGGAGTATCTTATACCGAAGGGCAAGCACATAAGCGTGCGCGAGGGCGACAGGGTTATAGCAGGAGAGCCGCTTATGGACGGCAGCGCCAACCCGCACGACATACTCAGCGTTCTCGGAGTCAAGGAACTGGCCAAGTACCTCGTTGATGAGGTACAGGAGGTCTACAGGCTTCAGGGCGTTAAGATAAACGATAAACATATAGAGACGATAGTCAGGCAGATGCTCCGCAAGGTCAAGATCAAGGACGCCGGAGACACCAACCTGCTGATAGACGAGCAGGTAGATCGCAATATCTTCGAGGAAGAGAACGAGGCGATACTGCAAAAGGGTCTGTTGCCGGCAGTTGCCGAGCCGCTCTTGCAGGGTATAACCAAAGCGTCGCTCTCTACCGAGAGCTTCATCTCTGCGGCTTCCTTCCAGGAGACGACCAAGGTTCTTACGCAGGCGGCCTTGCAGGGCAAGATAGACTACCTGAGAGGGCTCAAGGAGAACGTCGTAATGGGACGCCTAATTCCTGCCGGATCGGGCTTTTACAAGTACCTCGGCACGAAATCGCACGTCGAGCCGGAGCCGGTTGTCGAAGAGGAGGAGCCGTTGCTCTCTCCCGAGGAGCTTCTCGCGGCTGGCGCCGAAGCAGCTGCAGCGCCGGATGCTAGTGACAAAGGGCTCCAGAACGCCTAGCTAAGGGTCGGCTCTGTTGCCCGGTTTCAGCTCTTTTATGCCTTTTTCTCCAGGCCTTGACATGCTGGCGCCTGAAGGTTATGAAATAGGACAGACAGATAGCATTTACTTGTTGACAAGGCAAGGTAAAGCTGTTAAATTAGTGGACTTTACAGCGTCAGAAAATTTATAAGAAAGAGAATTATGCCTACAATAAATCAACTTGTCCGTAAGGGCAGGAAAAAGTCAACAAAAAAGACCACTTCGCCGGCCCTTGAGAACTGCCCCCAGAAAAGGGGTGTCTGTGTCAGGGTCTATACGACGACACCGAAGAAGCCGAACTCCGCGCTCCGTAAAGTTGCAAGGGTACGGCTCACCAACGGAGCTGAGGTCACTTCATACATTCCGGGCGTAGGGCACAACCTGCAGGAGCACTCTGTCGTGCTTATAAGGGGCGGAAGGGTCAAGGATCTTCCGGGTGTCAGGTATCATATTGTTCGTGGTGTGCTCGACACCGTAGGCGTGCAGGACAGGAAGCAGTCCAGAAGTAAGTACGGCGCCAAGCGTCCCAAGTAACTTGGGGTCGATTAGGGCGGTCGGGCCAGCAGAGAACGCCGGTTTGTTAAGACAGTCGGGCGGTTTGGATGGTCGGGCGGTTTAGACGCTAAGTGGTTGGGCGGCTCCGGTTTTTTTGGATACTTTTATTTGTTATTTGCAATTACTTTTTAAGGATGGAATAAAACAGATGCCTCGCAAGGGAAACGTACCTAAAAGAGAAGTGCTGCCGGATCCGAGATACGACGACAAGGTAGTGACCAAGTTCATGAATCGTCTTATGTCCCATGGCAAGAAGAGCAAGGCCGAAGGCGTGCTCTACGGTGCCTTCGACATCATCGAAGAGAAGCTCAGCACAGATCCTCTGAAGATATTTAAGAAAGCGCTTGAAAATGTTCGCCCCGCGGTTGAAGTTAAGTCCCGCAGAGTGGGTGGAGCAACGTACCAGGTGCCGGTAGAAGTAAGGCCGGACAGAAAGGTCGCTCTTGCGCTTCGCTGGATAGTTAGCCACACAAGGTCGCGCAACGAGAAGACGATGGCCGAGAAGCTTGCAGGCGAACTGATAGACGCATCGAACGGCAAGGGCGGCTCAGTTAAAAAGCGCGAAGATACCCATCGCATGGCAGAGGCCAACAAGGCCTTCGCCCACTACCGCTGGTAATCCGGGCAAGTTTTCCGGGGCGGGTTGGATGAAGCAGCTGCCGCAGGTTGTAACAGGGTTGGTTGGATAGAATTAGTATAATGGCTGGGCCGTCTGTACGGTTCATCCGTTTTGAAGTTTTAGCAGCACGAGTTTTAGAGGTTTACCGGCCAATAGAGCCAAATGGTTACTGTGGGGATTATTTGCAGCAAAACGCTTCACAGGCGAGCAGAACAGGTAGGCCGCACCTGAGGGTGTGGTTGCGGAGAAGTGTCAGTGGCAAGACAGATAGCGATAGAGAAGCAGAGAAACATCGGGATAATGGCCCATATCGATGCTGGTAAAACTACCACCACCGAGAGGATCCTTTACTATACCGGCGTTACCTACAAAATTGGCGAAGTCCACGATGGCAGCGCCACGATGGACTGGATGGAGCAGGAAAAAGAGCGCGGTATAACGATCACTTCAGCTGCCACTACCTGTACCTGGAAAGACCACTCTATAAACATAATTGATACGCCCGGCCATGTTGACTTCACTATCGAGGTCGAGAGGTCGCTTCGTGTGCTCGACGGCGCAGTAGCCGTCTTCTGTTCCGTTGGCGGAGTAGAGCCGCAGAGCGAGACCGTCTGGCGTCAGGCCGACCGTTACGGCGTTCCGCGCATAGCATTCGTAAACAAGATGGACCGCACCGGAGCCGACTTCTACAACGTCGTCAACATGGTGGTGGACAGGCTGAAGGCCCGCCCCGTCGTCTTGCAGCTCCCGATCGGCGCTGAAGAGAATTTTAAGGGTGTCATCGATCTCGTAACCGGCGAAGCGATCGTCTGGGAAGACGAGAACCTCGGAGCAGAGTACAGTAAAGTAGACGTACCGGCGGACATGGTTGACAAGGTCGCCGAGTATACCGACAAACTGAGAGAAGCGGCAGCCGACTTCGATGAAGCTATTATGGAGAAGTATCTCGAAGGCGGAGAGATTTCCGCAGATGAGATAAAGAGCGCCATACGCAAGGGCACGATCGCTCTTGAGATCACCCCGATCTTCTGCGGCACGGCCTTTAAGAACAAGGGCGTACAGCTTCTTCTCGACGCAGTAATAGATTACATGCCCTCTCCCGTAGATATCGATGCGGTTGTCGGCGTCAACCCGAAGACCGAAGAGGAAGAGTCGCGCGAAGCCATTGACGACGCACCCTTCTCCGCACTCGCATTTAAGATTATGACCGACCCGTTCGTTGGGCAGCTCACCTTTTTCCGTGTGTACTCCGGCGTCCTTGAGTCCGGTTCCTACATACAGAATACCACCAAGGGCACAAGAGAGCGCATAAGCCGTATCGTGAAGATGCACTCCAACAAGCGTGAAGAGATTGAAGAGATACGCGCCGGTGATATCGCCGCAGCGGTTGGCCTGAAGAGCACCACAACGGGCGACACCATTGCAGACGGCGACAACCCGATAATACTTGAGTCGATGACCTTTCCGGACCCCGTTATGTCTATCGCCATTGAGCCCAAGACAAAGGCGGACCAGGAAAAGCTCGGCATCTCGCTCCAGAAGCTCTCGGTTGAGGATCCCTCATTCAGGGTCAACACCGATGAAGAGACCGGCCAGACCATCATTTCCGGCATGGGCGAGCTTCACCTGGAGATAATCGTAGACAGACTTCTTAGAGAGTTCAAGGTAGAGGCCAGCGTCGGTAAGCCGCAGGTTGCTTACAAAGAGGCTATTACCAAGAACGTTGAGTCAGAGACCAAGTACGCGAAGCAGTCCGGTGGACGCGGTCAGTACGGCCATGTTGTCCTGCAGGTCGGCCCAAGCGAGCCCGGTGTTGGCTTCGAGTTTATTAACAAGATCAAGGGTGGTTCGATTCCAAGAGAGTTCATCAACCCTGTTGAGAACGGTATTAAAGAGGCGCTCGGCTCTGGAGTTCTGGCCGGTTACCCTGTTGTAGATATCCAGGCCACGCTCGTAGACGGTTCTTACCATGACGTCGATTCTTCTGAGGTAGCCTTTAAGATAGCCGGTTCCATGTGTATCAAAGAGGCTATGCGCAAAGCCAACCCCGTGCTTCTTGAGCCTATAATGGAAGTTGAGTCCGTAATGCCCGAGCAGTTCATGGGAGACATCATCGGAGACCTCAACTCCCGTCGCGGCAAGGTGCAGGGCATGGATAGCAGAAGCGGCTTTCAGATAGTTACCGCCCACGTTCCTTTGGCCAACATGTTCGGTTACGCAACGGACCTTCGCTCCATGTCGCAGGGCAGGGCCTCTTTCTCGATGCAGTTCCATATATACGAGCAGGTACCGGCTTCGGTCTCTGAAGTTATTACGGCCAAAGTACAGGCCAAGTAACCTGGGCCATTTATTCCGGGCGGCAGTAGCAGTGGACTTTTTAGGGTAGGTAGGCAGTAATGGTCATCAGTAGGATAAGAGTAGACAGGGTCAGTTAAGATACCGGTTGTTTAAGATAAAAAGAAGCTGTTTGGCTTTAGATAATAATTTAGAAAACGCGCACTACACAGACCGATTCGGAGGTTGTTATGAGTAAGGAAAAGTTTGAGAGGAATAAGCCGCACGTCAACGTCGGCACCATCGG
>JADFVP010000242.1 GCA_015222595.1 Pseudomonadota bacterium | reverse complement strand
GCCGGATGGAAGAGAACTACGGTAGGAGTGGCGCAGGGTAATATAGATCAGGGTGTAAAGTGGGACGAGTCGTACCGGCAGCATACGCTCGATATCTATGCACGGTTGAGCGTCGAGGCCAAGGCACAGGGCGCGCGCCTTGTTATCTGGCCCGAGACCGCCGTGCCGTTCTATCTCGGAGAACGGAACCCCAAAGAGGAGATCGTTGCGAGAATCGTCGATAATGCCGGGGTCGCCGTGCTGACAGGAGCGCCTTCGTACAAGTATAATGTCGATACCAGGGGAGTTGAGTACTTGAACAGCGCCTACCTCTTTACGCCCTCTTCCTCTCTAGAGAAGGGGTCGATTTCCGGCGGGGGTTTGGCGCAAAAGTATGATAAGGTGCACCTTGTGCCGTACGGCGAGTACGTGCCGCTAAAGCGTTTTTTCCCCTTTATAAAAAAACTTACCGTCGGCGTCGGAGACTTTGCAAGCGGGCCGGGCCCAGTGCCTATTGTGTCTGAAGAGGGTCCGCTCGGCATTATAATCTGCTACGAGGCAATCTTTCCTAAGCTCTCTGCCGGTACTGTAGAGGCGGGCGCCGGGCTTCTAGTCAACATAACCAACGATGCCTGGTTCGGTAAAAGCTCCGCACCGTACCAGCACTTTGAGATGGCGCTCTTCAGGGCCGTTGAGAACAGGGTGACGCTCCTGCGCTCTGCAAATACGGGCATGAGCGCGGTCGTAGACCCTGTTGGCAGAGTAGTTGAAAGAAGCGGGCTCTTTGAAGAGGCTCTGATAGTAGAAGATGTAGCTATTAAAGAAGGCGGCCTGACTTTCTATACGCGGTTTCCCGACAAGCTCGCATATCTGTGCCTTGGAGTTACGCTCCTCGCGCTCTTATACAATTTTGCAATACGGAGGAAGTAGAAATGTTCGACGAGACAAAGGCGGCGCTCAAAGATGCAAATATAAGGTTTGACGAACTGCGGAGCTTTCTTTGACCAGGTGGCTAGTCAGAAAGAGATGGCCGAGATAGAAGAGCAGAGCGCGGACCCTGAGCTTTGGGCTAATAAGGAAGAGGCCCAGAAGCTGATGAAGCGCAAGTCTTTTCTCGCCTCCCGTCTCGGCCTTTTAGACAAGATAGGCGAACTCTTGGAAGAGTCCGGCGTTATGCTCGAACTCGCCGCAGAAGATGATGATGCCGCAAGCTCAGCCGAGGCCGAGGCAGAGGCGGAGGCACGTCTGGAAGAAGCCCTTGGAACTATACGCGACGCCGAAGTGCAGCGCATGCTCGGTGGCGAGAACGACGACTCTAACGCGATACTCTCAATAAACTCCGGTGCCGGAGGCACAGAGGCGCAGGACTGGGCAGGCATGCTCTTTAGAATGTATATGCGCTGGGCCGAGCGGCGCGAGTTCGTCACAGAGGTGCTAGAGTATACCGCCGGAGAGGAGGCCGGGCTCAAGAGTGCCACGGTTACGGTTGCAGGGTCCTATGCCTACGGTTACTTAAAGGCCGAGATGGGCGTGCACCGCCTTGTGCGGATCTCCCCGTTCGATTCCCAGAAGCGGCGCCACACCTCATTTGCCTCTGTATTTGTCTACCCGGAGGTCGATGACGACATAGAGGTCGAGATTGACGAGACCGACCTTCGGATAGATACCTACCGCGCAAGCGGGGCCGGGGGCCAGCATATAAATAAGACCGACTCCGCCATACGGATAACGCACAACCCGTCCGGAATAGTCGTGCAGTGCCAGAACGAGAGGAGCCAGCACAAGAACAAGGCAACTGCAATGAAGCTCCTGAAAGCGCGCCTCTACGACCTTATGCTGAAGAAGAAAGAGGAGGAGATGGAGGTCTATCATAAAGAGAAGCGTGATATAGCATGGGGCTCCCAGATACGCTCCTATGTTCTCCAGCCGTACCGCATGGTCAAAGACCACAGAACAAGCGTCGAGTCGGGCAATGTAGATGCCGTGCTCGACGGTAGCATAGACTCTTTTATTGAGGCCTATCTGCTCGCCGCCGAGCCCCGCGAAGGCCAAAGCGGCTAGCACGGGGCAGATTCTCGCAGCGCCCTTTCACCCCGGAACTGCGCCGTAGTTTCCGTGGCAATTTTCTATGCTTGAAAACGAAAAAAACCTTGACAAGCCCGTAGTTTATGTTTTATAAGTAATGTTTCAGCAGCTCGTCTGCAGCAGGGGTAGTACGCCTGAATAAACATTTATTCCGTTTGTCTGTTTTAGTGCTGGCGTAGCTCAACGGTAGAGCAGCTGATTTGTAATCAGCAGGTTGCGGGTTCAAATCCCATCGCCAGCTCCATGAATTCTTTATTGTTTACGGAGTCTTGGGCGATTGTGCAAATGAGTCGTTTCCTCTCCTGCGGACCATTATCTGGTCCGTATTCAAGGGCTGCACGTTCCGGGGTTTTTCGTATTTTCTGTTCTGTTTTTTGATCGGGTTGGTCGGGCGGTATCATTCTTTTGGCTGTTGGCTAAGATCTAATCGTCACCCACTTACCGTAATTATATAAAAATAGATGGCCGGGCATTTTTCTTCTGGTCGGAGTATCGGGGCGTCCCAACTTTATGCGCCGAAGCACCGTTAAACCGGAAGAGGTTAGCCGGGTATTCTCTTGTGCAGGGGGCTTCATTCTTCACCCCTCGGTTTTTTTTGGCGATTGCACTCCTTACAGAGGGGGCAAAATGGAATGGCCGGGAGAGTTTCTAACTAAAGAAAATATCTGTTCTGTGCATTAACGGTTTTGCAGGGCAGGTTCGTTGGAGAGGTACCCGAGTGGCCAAAGGGGGCAGACTGTAACTCTGCTGGCTCAGCCTACGGAGGTTCGAATCCTCCTCTCTCCACCATATTGAGTACGATACGGATGTATTGCGGCGGGAGCGTCTCTTTTTTTTCGATCCTGCTCCGCTTTTATAGAAAGAACCGTACAGTTGTTTCGCGGCGGGTGTAGTTCAATGGCAGAACACCAGCCTTCCAAGCTGGCCATGTGGGTTCGATCCCCATCACCCGCTCCAGACTTGATACAAGTCTAGCAGGTATGTTGCCCATGTAGCTCAGTTGGCAGAGCACTTCCTTGGTAAGGAAGAGGTCTCCGGTTCAATTCCGGACATGGGCTCCACTATTATGCGGACCTGTTTTTTTGTTTCTTTTGAGCTGCAATGCGCCGCTCGAAGTAGAAGTTTTAAGTTTTTCGTCTTTTACAGTTACACAGTAAACTATCAAATTGGGCAGTAAACTACACAGACCGATTCGGAGGTTGTTATGAGTAAGGAAAAGTTTGAGAGGAATAAGCCGCACGTCAACGTCGGCACCATCGG
>JADFVP010000241.1 GCA_015222595.1 Pseudomonadota bacterium | reverse complement strand
GGCTGCGCCTGCCTCTACATGCTGGATATGAGAACAGGCAGAGTCCGCGCGCTCTCGAAGAACCCCGGAATCAACATTTCAGGCCGTTTCTCGCCGGACGGAAAGTCCGTGGCCCTCACATTGAGTTCCAAAAAAAGCCCCGACCTCTACCTGCTTAACATTAAAGACGGCACGAAACAGAGGCTTACAAATAACTACGGAATAGACGTCTCGCCGAGCTTTTCACCCGACGGCAAAAGAGTCGCATACGTCTCAGATATTAGTGGCAATCCCCATATCTTTGTGTTAGATTTAACCACCGGAAAAAGGCGTCGCCTTACCTACAAAGGGGTTTATAACACAAGCCCTACCTGGAGCCCAGATGGCAAATGGATCGCCTTTTCGAGGGCCTCCAAGGGCAAGTTCGACATCTGGCTGCTGCGTGCCAACGGAGGAGGAGGCGCTCGCGTAACCTGGGAAGGCAACAACAAGAGCCCGTCCTGGTCGCCCGACTCCTCAAAGATCGTCTTTAGCTCCACGCGTAATGGAATCACATCGCTCAACGTGGTCGAGCGCGACGGAACCGGGCTCAGAAAACTGAAGTCCAAGATCGGCAACGAACTTACCCCGGCCTGGTCACCGTACCTCAACTAACGGGGCCCATTTACAGGCTGGGGCCCATTTTATAAACCGGGGCCAATTTTACTATCAGGCACTTTTCAAACACCGGCCCGGTCACCGTACATGATTCTTCTTTGCGGCTATTCCGACAGGCAAACATCTCTTAAAGTACACTTACGATACAACCGATATAAGACTGAGCATTACTTATAACCAACTTCAACATAAAAATTCCCAATAAGGAGGGTGGTAGATGGACCGTTTCTTGAGATTCCTACCTATACTGGCCATTACTCTCGGACTCGTCTCCTGCAAAGGTGCAGTGGTCAAAGAGGAGAGCGCCGGCACGGCAGTTCCTGACAACGAGATAGTAACAGAAGAGTCCATAGCCGCCGCCGATACAGACGGCCAGACGATCGAAGTACGCAGGCTCGATGAAGTCGCTTCGAGCGAAGAGCTTGAGGCTAAGGCCGAGAAGGGCCGCCTCTACACCGTGCACTTCGACTTCGATAAGTACAAGATCAAAGCCGAGTACAAAGACGAGCTGAAGCACAACGCGCGCTGGCTCAAGAAGAACAAGGGCGCGAAGGTTCGCATAGAAGGCCACGCGGATGAGCGCGGAGAGAACGAGTACAACCTGGCGCTCGGCGAGAAGAGGGCCATAAGCGTAAAGAACTACCTAGCGGTGCTCGGAGCAAACCCCGCCAACCTGTCCACGCTCAGCTACGGCGAAGAGAAGCCGCTCAACACGGGCCACAACGAAGAGGCCTGGGGTATCAACAGACGGGCGGACTTCTCTATCTTAAGCAAATAACTATCGACTGTCCTGCCCCTTGAAGATGCCGTTTTCAAAACCTAACGGAATCTTTAAAGGGCAGGACACTTTTTTAACGGACCTGCCTGTACCACCCCCCTCTACCCAACGTTTACTAAAGAGTGAACCGATGCCAATACGTTACCTGAAAAAAGAGAATAGAAGAGCCGTAAGAGTTCCGAGAACCATCGGCCAAGCTGCACTGCTCTCTTTAATGCTCGGGGTAGGGCTCGGCGCCACGGGCTGCGGGCCCGGTTTTCCTATTATGACCAGCGAACAGGAGCTGCTCGTCAATAACGTCAACTCCTTAATGGACAGGGTCGCCACTATAGAAGAGTCCGGGGCCGCCGGGGCCGATCTCGAAGAGACACGCCTGTCGCTCGCGGACTCTAAGGCGGAGATGGAGAGGATACGCGACGAGTTCACCTTCATACGCGGAAGCTTCGAAGAGAACGAAATCGCAATTGCGCAGCTCAAGGCCGACAGTGAGAGCGCCGAGGCCAGGATAACATCCGTTTCCGAACAGTTCGCCGCTATTGAGGCCGAGCTTAAAAGGCTTACAGAACAGGTGAGCGCCCTAAACGCCTCTGCCGAGGCCGACGCATTCCTCCACACCAATCTCGGCTCTACGGTATCAGAGCTTAAAAAACGTATCGATACTCTCGAACAGAGTGTCCAGAGCAGTCTCGATAAACAGAAAAGTAAAGAAGCAACAGCCAAGGCGACCGCCAAAAAATCCGTCAAGAGTTCCAAAGAGATACCGACGCCAAAGTACCTCTACGCAAAAGGGCTGAAAGAGACGAAGGCGAAGGAGTACCGCGCCGCAGCCAAAACATTCAAGACCTTTCTCTCTACCCACCCGTCGCACGACCTTGCGGATAATGCCCAGTACTGGCTCGGAGAGATCTTCTACGACACAGGAGAGTATGAGCGGGCGATCCTGGAATTCAACAAGGTCATAACCGACTACCCCAAAGGCGACAAACGCCCGGCGGCAACGCTCAAACAGGGCTTCAGCTTTGAAAAACTCGGCGCCGCAAAAGAGGCGCGAGTGCTGCTAGAGACGGTAGTGGAACTCTACCCGAAGAGCGACGAGGCGGTAAAGGCAACCAAACGACTAGAGAAACTGACGAAGAAGAAAAAGCCAGCCACCAAAAACCGATAAACAGTCCGGCAGAACTAAAACCACAGCCAGAGCTGAAATCAGAGAAGATAGATGAAAGAGCAAATACTTCTTGTAGACGATTCCAAGAGCGAGCGCACCTCTATCAAAAATGCGCTTGGCGAACTCTTCGACGACTTCATCGAAGCCGAGGACGGACTGAGCGCGATAAAGGCCTTCATCGACAAGAAACCGGGCTTCATCATTACCGATGTCGAGATGCCGTCCATGAGCGGATACCGCTTTCTAGAGACGGTAAGACAGATGGAGGACGGACACGACGTGCCGGTAATACTCCTTTCCGCGACAAAGGACAGCCTGAAAGGCAAGCTCACCGGCTTCAACCTCGGGGCGAGCGATTTCCTTATAAAGCCGTTCAACAAAGAGGAGCTGGTGGCGCGCGTTAAATCGCTTCTGCGCATACGCGCCCTCATGACCGAGCTGAAGCAGAAGAACATACTGCTCGAAAAGCTCGCCATAACGGACGACTTGACGGGGCTCAACAACAGAAGATACTTCTTCGAAGCGGTACGCGAACAGCTTGCCCTCGGGGTCAGGCACAACTTTGACGTTGCCTGCATGCTGCTCGACATAGATTACTTCAAGGCCGTTAACGACACGCACGGCCACCTGGCCGGAGACGCAGTCCTCAAAACGCTCGGCACGCTTTTAACAACTGCCAAGAGAGAGGGCGAGATACTTGCGCGTTTCGGTGGCGAGGAGTTTATCATCTGCCTCTTCAACACCGATCCTGATAGCTCCATAAAGGCCGCCGAACGGTTCAGGTCTATCATCGAAGAGTACGACTTCTCTTCAGAGCAGTTCCCTAAACTGGATAGGATAACCGTCAGCATCGGCATCTCGGTCTGCTCCCAGCAGGTAGCCTCAAGTAAAGACAACCCCGTCACCATAGACGAACTCCTGAAGACCGCAGACACGGCCCTCTACCGGTCGAAGAGCGGAGGGCGCAACAGAATAACGCTCCTTGAGCATACTGTATAAGAAGCCACTGCCTGCTCTCCGGGCTTGGCCGTTGCTCGTCTCGCTCCCAACCCGTGTTTCATCCCCTCTGTTTCATCTCCTACGCACAGATACACCACCGGTCCAGATAAAGAGCCGTACTGCCGATATGCCTCCGTGCTATAACCCAGACTGCCCTAGCTAAGACAGATGAATTGTTATATAATAATGAGATTACGAGTATGCGCGCTCCCGGTACAGTACGCTCCCGTTACCGTTTCGACGTCTTTCGCCCCCTGACTCCCCGGGCATAACAGATAATTGCGAGTTTATATCTTGAGCAACCCTACAGTATCCATAGTACGCAACAGCGAGTACGGAGAAACGGTCTACAACAAGGTAAAGGAGACTGTAGACCTGCTCGGCGGAATTTCAAAGTTTGTCGGCAAGGGCGAGCGGATACTGATAAAGCCGAACCTGCTGATCGAAAAGCCTCCCGAGGCCGCCGTTACCACGCACCCCGATATAGTGGCCGCTACTATTCGGCTCGTAAAAGAGGCCGGGGCCACCCCCGTGGTAGGAGACAGCCCGTGTCTAAAGAGCGCCGCGAAAGTTGCAAGGGGCGCAGGCATCTTAGACGTCTGCAATAAAGCCGGAGTTGAGCTGATAGAGTTTACCGAGAACGTAACGGTAGACAACCCCGACGGTTACCTCTTCAGGCGCCTTGAGATATCGAAAGAGGTGCTCGAATTCGACGGGCTGATCAATCTGCCGAAAATGAAGACCCATGCGCAGATGTACCTTACGCTCGGCATCAAGAACCTCTTCGGGTGCGTTGCCGGCAAGGCAAAGCCGCAGTGGCACCTTAGTGCGGGTACGGACTCGCAGGCCTTTGCCGCCATGATACTCGACCTCCACCTCTTTCTAAATCCGAGGCTCAACATTATGGACGGCATAGTCGGCATGGAGGGTAACGGCCCGGGAAGCGGCACACCCGTAAAGATAGGCCTTCTGCTCGCCTCTACCGACGCCGTGGCAATGGATACTGTTATAACCGAAGCGCTCGGAGCCGAGCCTCTTGCGCCGCCGATCCAAAGGGTAGCCTCCGGCTGGGAACTGCCGGGGTCGAAACTGAGGAAGATAACGGTTGTAGGCGAGAAGATCTCGGACGTGAAGGTAGAGCGGTTCACCTTTCCGCCGCTTATACACACTAACTTTGCCGACAAGCTCCCGTACTTTATTGAGAGCAAGCTCAGAAAAGCCATAACTACCCGGCCGCATGTCGAGCACGACAAGTGCGTGCTCTGCAACAAGTGCGTAAATATCTGCCCCCCTGCCATAATGAGCAGCGCCAAAAAAATAAAGATCGAGTACGGGGAGTGCATAAGATGCTACTGCTGCCAGGAGGCCTGCCCCACAGGGGCCATCTTGCCAAAGGACGGCTGGCTCAAAAAGATTATTCCAGGCCTTTAGCCAAAGGCCGTTGCATGGCACGGTCGAATCGGCGCCTTGCGGTAAAAGCCCCAGCCGGGCTCTTCTCGCAAGACGGGCCCTCGCCAATACAGAAGCACGCGCAATTAATACCTCCGGAGAGGTCTGTTGGGACATAACAAGAGTAAAAAAACATACCTCGCCGTTGTCATTGCGCTCCTCGTCCTCGGCGCGGTACTCGCTGCATACCTGTCTACCACCACCTTCGACATGACCCGCTACTCCGGGGCTCTGGCTGCACGCGTTATGGAACATACCGGGGTCCGCTGCAATACCGGCTCTATTAAGCTGCGCGCCCTGCCGTCGGTAGTAATAACTTTCGAAGATGTCGAGTTCTTCGAAGAGGCCGAGGTCTTCATAGGCGTAAAGAAGATAACGGCCACCTTCTCACCCGTCAAGCTCTTGCTCGGAGACCTTGAGCCGCGCTCCATAGAGATCGTAGAGCCCGACCTGCTCGTAAAACGGTACAGCGACGGCAGCCCGAACCTGGGCGCTCTCTTTCTGGCCAATATCCACCCCACCGGCACGCTCAAAACCCTGAGGCTCCATAACGGCTCTTCGACCATTGTGGACGAAGCGGTCGTTGGCAATACACAGAGGTTCTATCTGAAGGGGATGGAAATAATCTTCGACAAGGGGCCGGGCGACAAGTTCACCTCTTCTTTGACTACAATGCTCAACTCCACCCCGATCGAAATATCGAGCACAGGCTGGTTCGAAGGGAGCAAGCTCCGCTTTAAAGGCCCGGCAACCGTCGGCGCCTTCGACCTCGCCATGTTCAACCCTTATATAAAGCAGAACGCGCCGGGCGCCGAGATAAAGGGCAGCGCGACTGCCGACCTCACCTTCGCCTTCGACGCCGGACTGGTAATAGAGGGGGCCCTAAACTATTCAGGGCTAACGGCCAAAGCCCCGAAGCTCTTCAATGAAACAATAGGCGCCGGGGCCGGCACGGCTGAAGTTCTTCTCGACATAGACGCCAAAGAGATTCGTGCGGGACTCGACGGGGTTAAGTTCCAGCTGGGCGACTTCGACCTTAGCGGCGGCGCGGAGATAACCAAACAGCACAAGGCCGGAGCAGAGGGACGCACGCTGAAGCTCAAACTCGCCAGCACCCCCATCCCCTTTAAACGCTTCCAGGCTCTTGTGCCGCCAAACCTCTTTACCGGCTCGCTCGGAGAGAAGATGGGGGGCCTCAAGCCGCTAGGCGGCACGGTAACCGTGGAGGAACTCTCGGTAGACGGGCGCATGGACAGCCTGCAAAAGATAGGGGTTCTCGCGCGCGACGGCAAGGTGGGGCTCAGGCTCAGACTCGACAACATAGAGTTCACTGGCAGCGTCCTTAAAGAGACCTTCAGCGGCGTTAAGGGCACCATCTCGCTCGACCGGGACAGGCTCTCGCTCAAGGGCTTTTCCGGCAACTACGGCCACGGCGTGCTCGAAGAGCTGAACGCTGAAGTGACCGGGCTCGTAACCGAACAAAAGTACGACCTTACGGTCAAGGCCTTCTTCGAAGCAGGCAAGACCCTTGAGATACTAAAGGCCGTCTACTCAAAGCAGGGCAATATAAGCGTAAAGCTGCTAAAAGGCATAGAGGCATCCGGGATAACTGGGCTCGACCTCAACCTCCAGGGCAACCTCAAGGAGCTTGCCCCGACAGAGTATTCCGGTACGGTTCGACTGAAGAACGCAAGCTTCAGCCACAAGGCCATGCTGCTAAAACTCTCCCGCCTGACCGGAGAGATAGGGTTCGACACTGAGAAGCTGACGATAAAGGATCTGACGGGTACGGTCTGGGAGAGCAACTTCAACCTGAACGGCACGGTAGAGCAGTATCTCGACAGCCCAAAGCTCGACATAGGTATAGTTGGAGATCTCGCCCAGGAGACGGTGAAGGCCGTAGCCGGCGCTAGTAGTCTAAAGGGGCTGAGCATTGGGGCGAACGTGCCGATGAGCCTTAGAGTAGTTGGGGACGCAAAGGTTCTAAGCGGCCACGCCTCGGTGGACTTTACCGGCTCAGGCCTCAAGTACGCCAACATTATAGACAAGAGGCCCGGCTACCCGCTCGCGCTCGACATGGATCTCATAAAGGTCGCCAACGATGAGGTGTCCGAGGTGAGGATAAAGAACTTCCTGCTTCGGACCGGTTCTTCGCGCGCAGGAGTGACCGGAGTCTACAATCTACGCAATAAGGCCTATACGGTAACCGCAGCAACAAGCGAGTTGAGCGTAGCGGATATAGCGGGGCTAACCACAGCGCTCGAAGAGTCAGACACAACTGCTGGCTCAGTGGGCTTCAGCTTCAAGGCCTCAAAGAAAGAGGGCGAGAGCGAACCTACATACGAAGGCGTTGCAACCGTTACCGAAGCGAGCTTCAAATCACCGGCCATACCGAGCCAAGTAGACAGGCTGAACATGAGCGCAGAGTACGGCCCAAAAAGCAGGCGAATCGATATTAAAAGGCTTGTCGCCGGCAGAACCAACATGAAGGGCAAGATAGCGCTTACCCCTAAAGCGGCCCCAAGTACCGTAGCCGAAGCTGCAAGCGACGGCAATAGACGCAAATGGGATATCGAGTTCGACCTCGATGCCGAAGGGCTCTTTATAGGCGACCTGCTAAAGAGGGTAGAAGAGAATGACCGAGAGTTGAGTTCCACAATCGGAAAGAGAGAGAAAAAGGCCGGAAAGAGTCGAAACCTACTCGACTCTATTCACTCAGGCGGCGGTACGCTGAGGGTAGCGCACGGCTCGGCGCTCGGCATGAGCTTGGAAGAGCTGACCACGGACATTAAGATCGACCCCGATAAGATAAGCGCCGAAGAGGTGCGGTTCAAGAAGAACAGAGGCCACGTCGAGTCGTCTATAATCTACTACAGAACCGACGCCTCGCCACTGCTGTTCGACTCCGTAAGCAAGGTCACGGGAATCGACCTGAAACAGTTCGTAAGCGAACTCGGCGCCAAGAAGACCATAATAGAGGGCGAGATCAACCTCGACGTCAAACTCTATTGCAAGCGCGGACACACCCCCGTAACCGAGGGGCTTACAGGTACTGCCAGCATGAGAGTCGGCCAGGGCAAGCTCTGGAAGTTTCTGATGATGAGCAAGATCTTCTCTATCGTCAATATCTTCTCCATCGACGAACTCCTACAGCAGGGGCTGCCGTACAAACGGATAACCGGCGACTTTGTGATGAAAGAGGGCGTGGTCCGGTCGAACAATATCTACCTTGAGAGCGATACGCTAAGGATGACGGCCATGGGCGAGATAAGCGTGCCCGATCAGTATATAGACTCCGTACTGATGCTCCACCCGTTCGTGACCATAGACAAGATAGTTACGAATATACCGCTTATCGGCTGGGTGATAGGCGGGAAAGAGAAGTCTGCGGCTAGCATGTACTACGAGATAGTAGGGCCTCTTAAGAAACCCTACATAGATCCCGTACCGGAAAAATCGTTAAGCACAGGGGTCAGAGATATGATGGAACGGCTCGGCAAAGAGCTTGAAGTCAACGAAGAGAACATCTCTAAATAACCGAAGTAATCGCATCAATAAGAAGAACAGAGGCGGAAGGCAACGATGACAACTAAAGGTTTCTGGAACAGGTGCAAGGCCGAGTGGTACGCAAGGGGAGTTAAAGGCTCTACGCTTGGGGCTAACGCCGTACCGATAATCGTAGAACGCTCCAAAGGGGCGCGCAACTACCTCGACATAGGCTCGGGGTGCGGCACGCTCGCGGTTCCGCTTGCCGAGGCAGGTAAGCGTGTTACCGCGCTAGATGCGTCGGAGGCCATGCTTGAACTGCTCGGCAAAGAGATCGAGCGCAAAAAACTCTCAGGCATAAAGTGTCTGAACCAGAAGTGGGACGCGCGAACGGTTCGACCGCACGACGCCGTTATAATCTCCAACGTACCGGCGCTAGTAAGGGAGCAGAGCGGCTTCCTGGAAGAGGTTACAGAGCTTGCGCGCAAGTTCGTCTTCATAATAGAGAGCGCGGGCCCGGACGCCGACAAGTTCTACTATAAAGAACTCTACCCTCTGCTCTTCGGAAAAAAATTCCCACCCCGGCGCGACTACCTCTCTACCTACTCGAAACTCCACGCAATGGGCATCTATGCAAACGTAGAGATAATAGAGTACGACTTCGACCAGCCGTTCGACGACTTGGACGAAGCAGTGGAGTTCTGGAAAGAGTACCTCGGGATAGTGACCGCCGAGCATGACGAGACCCTCAGGGGCTTTCTCGAAGAGAGACTTATTAAGCGCAGAGGCTCTCTGGTGGCGCCCTTTAGAAAGAGGAGCGCAATCATCTGGTGGAAACAGCCAAAGCATACTGTGAAGACCAAGAAAAAGGGCTAGTTCTCCGCGCCCGCCCCTCGTGCTTCACCCGCTCTTTGCTGCCTCTGGGCACGCCGCCCCTGTTCGTTTTATTCACCACCTGTGGTATAATACTGGCCTATCGAAGATTCGAGTGTGCGTTACTGCGCCCTGTTCCACACGCCACCGCACCAGGTATATAAAAGAAGCGAGAGTTGCCGAAATTGAGCATAGACTCCAAAGATCTGGATAACGACAAGAACGTACCTGCGGCTTCTTACACCGGGCAGCTCTTCAGCGTGCTCGACCACTTTCCGGGTATCGCCTACCTTCAGGCCGAAGACTACTCCATCCGGTACGCCAACGCCAAGTTCATAGAGCAGTACGGAGAACCGGGCGAAAAAACCTGCTACGGAGCCATATGGGGCCGCACAAGGCCGTGCGAAGACTGCCCCACCTTCTCGGTCTTCAAAACAAATGAACCGGTCGTCTGGGAGGCGTCGCACGCAGACGGGCGCACGTACAAGGTCTACGACTACCCTTTTGTCGCGCCTGACGGCGAACAGCTCGTGCTGGAGATGAGTATAGACGAAACAGGGCAGCACAACGCCGAACTTGAACTCGACAGGGTAAAAGAGACCTACAGGGGAATCTTTCAGAACTCTCAGGTAGGCCTTGCGCGCACACGTATCTCGGACGGCAAGTTCCTCGAACTGAACAACCACGCGGTGAAGATGTTCGGGTACTCGACTCCCGAAGAGTTCATAAAAGAGCGCTTCGGCAGGCAATGCTTCGCCGAGAGAAGCGACCGCGAGAGATTCGATGAGCTGCTCGCCAGAGACGGCCATGTAGAGAACTTTGTCGCACGGGCGCGGCGCAAGAATGGCTCTACCTTCTGGGTACAGTTCTCGGCGCAAAGAGACCCTGAGAATGAGTATCTAGATGTTGTGATCGTCAATATCGACAAGGAGAAGAGGGCCGAGGGCGAACTGAAGGAGGCCAAAGAGACGTATCAGGGCATGTTCCAAAACTCGCTCGTAGGGCTCTCCCGCACGCGTCTGTCGGACGGCAAGTTCATGGAGTTCAACGACCGCCTTGTTACTATGTTCGGCTACGCGGACAGAGAGGATTTTGCGCTTCGGTACAACGCCGTTAAGTGCTATGCGCAGCCCGGCGAACGGGAGCGGCTGCTGGGGCTGCTAAAAGAGGATGGAAAGGTCGAGAACTTCATAACCCTTGCGCGACGCAAAGACGGCTCTACCTTCTGGATACAGCTCTCGGCGCGCATAGATAAAGAGAAAGGGTACGTAGACGTAGTCTCGCTCGACGCGGACACTGAGATCAAGGCGAAGGAAGAGATCAGGGTCTCGGAAGAGAAGTACCGCGCTCTCTTCGAAGAGTCCAACGACGTGGTCTTCGTTACAACCCCAGAAGGTTCTGTGCTCGACATGAACCCTGCGGGGCTAAAGCTGTTCGGCTACACGATAGAGGAGGCCCGGAGGCTCGACCTTGCCACCGACTTATACAACGACCCGGCCGTGCGCGCAGAGTTCAAGGCAGCCGTACTTAAGGACGGTTCGGTGAAGAACTTCGAGCTTGAGGTCAAGACTAGGTCCGGTACGGTGCGCACAGGTGTAATGAGCGCAAACGCTGTATGGGACGATGATGGAAATATCACAAAGTTCCGGGGCATCTTCCACGACATGACGGAGCGCAAGAGACTAGAGAACCAACTGCTGCACAGCCAGAAGATGGAGGCGATAGGCAGGCTCGCCGGAGGCATTGCCCACGACTTCAACAACATCTTGACCGTGACAAAGACGCTGGCCGACCTTGCAACCGCACAGGTTGAAGCAGACGACCCGATGATGAAGTACTTAAAGCCCATCAGTGAATCGTCCGACAGAGCGACAAGCCTTGTTCAGCAGCTTCTGCTCTTTAGCCAGAACAGGCCCCCCAGCACAACAGAGACAGACTTGAACAGGGCCATCACCTCTCTGCTCGGCATGCTCGAACACCTTATAAGCGAAGATATCAGCATAACCACGAACCTGGAAACCGATCTCTGGAAGATAGAGGCCGACAACGCGCGGCTTGAGCAACTTATAACCAACCTTGTCGTAAACGCCAGCGAGGCGATGTCCGGCGGTGGCAGTATAGAGATACGAACATGGAACACGCCTGAAACGAAAAAAGAGTGCTGCTCAATGCCTGAAGAGAGTAAAGCGTCCAAACAGCACGTCTGCCTGGAGGTAACCGACACCGGAGTCGGTATGGATAGTTCCGTTATAGAGCATATCTTCGAACCGTTCTTTACGACCGACAAAGCGCGCGGAACCGGCATGGGGCTTGCCGTGGTCTACGGAATTATAAAAGAACTCGGCGGCTGTATCGACGTAAAGAGCAGCCCTGGAGTCGGCAGCACGTTCAAGCTCTGCATACCGGCTATAGAGACGGCCAAAGAACTCTATACCGAAGAGCCGCCCGTGCCGGTAACGCCAACTGGGGAAGGAAGACGGATACTGTTGGTCGAGGATGACAAGTGGGTGCGGAAATCAACGGCGCTTCTGCTTGCCGACTCAGGGTACGAAGTCTTCGAGGCGAGAAATGCAGAGAAGGCGCTCAGTCTCTTCTACCATGAGAAGGGTCGGTTCGACCTTGTCATATCAGACGTGGTTATGCCCGGAAGAAGCGGCCTCGAGCTGCTGGGGCCCTTACTCGAAATTAACCCGAAGGTTCCGGTGCTTCTGTGTAGCGGTCATATCGACAATAAAGAGCAGTTTTCCGAGATAATCAGCCAACGTATACCATATATACAGAAGCCGTACGCCAATCATGAACTTCTACAAGCAGTTGCAGAAACAATAGAGGAAAAGTCATAATAAATGTAATGAAAATCAACCAATAGGTGCTTTTAATTAGTTGACTTTATTCTCCTGTTGTTATAGCATGTTACTATAACCACGCTGTCTATGATACGTAAACCACACAGAGCAACAACAACCAAAAAAATATTTAAGGAAGGTCACTATGGGAGTACAGTACAAAGACTTGATTGAACGGATGCGATGGGCAGGTAAACTGAAGAATGACTCGGCTGTTGCGCGCGTACTAGGCGTTACACCACAGGCCCTCTCTAACTATAAGAAGCGCGGCACCGTGCCTACGGACCTGGTACTTAAGTTCGCCAAGATCTTCGGTCTTTCAGTAGACTGGCTTATAAACGGCACAGGAGAGATCTTCAGAGCTGGCGCCGAGGCGACAGAGGCCGGAGCAAAGAGCTACATTCAGGCCGCTGAAGAGACCAGCAAGGGTTCGCGCACAGCGGGTACAACTACCGACATCGAGCAGTTGAGCCCAGACGAGCTTATCTACATGGGCAAGCTCTTGAAGGTAATGCGCGGTGACGACAGCAGCAAGACCATTGCCATCAAGCACACAATCGACGCGCTTCTCGACAGCAAAGATGGAATCGGCTCCCAGGCCAGCTAAAGAGCTATCCGGGCAGACAAGCCGACCCGTCGCCCATCGGTTAAAGCGACCGGTGTAAAGCAGTAACTTTATAAGTCTCAAGATTTCAGAAAGAAAAGATCCCGCACGGAACACCGTGCGGGATCTTTTTTTTATTTCTATTCCAGAAACGTTCTGGAAAAATGCGGCAACCGGTAAAGATGATCAGAAACTGTGCGACGACTTCATCAGGAGGCTGACACCCAGGTAAGTAAAGAGCACTATGATGAAGCCGATGACCGTTGCAACCGAAAGCCCCCTGCCCCGCCAGCTCTTCACATACCACGCATGCATTGCCCCGGCATAGTAGAACCAGACGATGAACGACCAGATAACCTTCGGCTCCCACATCCAGTAGACGCCCCAGGCAAGGTACGCCCAGATAGCCCCTGAGAACATAGCTGCGGAGAAGAGCGCAAAGCCCCAGAGGATGCTCCGCCCCGCGATGTCGGAAAACTTTCTTGCTGCCTGCGAGTCTCTCTCGCGTAAATCATAGACGAGTGAAACGACTGCGGCGGAAAAGGCGAGAGTGAAGAGCGCGTAGGCTGCAAAGGAGGCCGTAACGTGGGTCTCGAACCAACGGGTTCTTAGCACCAGCGTCAGCGGCCCGCCGGGCTTAAAGTTCAGTATGCCGAAAAATAGTGCGGCAGAGGCCACCGGCAGCGTAATCATCTCCGTAATCCGCTCTTCGTACCGTAGCGCCACGAAGAGCGAAACCGCCACCGTGCACCACGAATAGAAGATGAGCGTTTCGAACATGGACGCCATCGGCGCGTGCCCTGTGTTGTATATACGAACACCGAGGGCAACCGTATGGAGTAAAAAGCCTAGCCAGAGAACCGCCTTCGAGAGCGGCCCGAGACGCGAAGCCCCAATGCCGTTATGGATAATAACGAGCAGGAGGCCTGCAAGGTAGAGAACAAAAGCGGCGTAAAGTAGTCCCGTCATAGTAGAGCTACCTTCCCCTTGTCTCTTCGTTCCAGATATAGCTGTGTATCTGAAGCTGAAGCCTGACGTCTAACGAGTCTTCGAGTATCCACTCGGCCAGATCCTTTGGATCCATGCCCGGCTTAACAGGCGCAAAGAGTATATTCTTCGTTGCTCCTTTAACGAACTCCACTAGAAAGTTCTTGGCAAAGTCGTAGTCGCCCCTGCCGCCTATAACGAACTTCAGTTCGTCGTCCGGGTTGACCTGCTCTAGGTTCTCTACAAGAAAAGAGCCTGCCTGCCCGCTCGACGGACACTTTACGTCCACGACCTTTATCACCCTCGGATCGACCCCTTCTAGCGATACGCTGCCGTTGGTCTCCAACATTACCGTGTAGCCTAGTTCAAGCAGTCTGGTAGCGAGCTTCACGGAGTCGGCCTGCAAGAGCGGCTCACCTCCGGTAATTTCCACAGTGTTGCACTTGTAGCCCTTAACCGTGGCTACTACGTCCTCCACCGTCAACTTCCGGGTCGCTTCCTCGCCCGTATTGGCGTACCTGGTGTCGCACCAGCCGCAGTCGAGATTGCACCCGGCGAGGCGTACGAAGATGCACGGTTTACCTGCGTAACTCGACTCTCCCTGTATAGAGAGAAATATTTCACTTATCTCCATTGATCTCCATCCGAAACTTGCTCCCCGATTGTCATTTCTTAAAAGTTACAAAGAAGGGATTATACCATAGACAGGCGGTAAAAGAGGGGGCAAAAGGGGGAAACGGACAAGCCGAGACAGTAGGAGAAAAGTAGACAGCGCGCGACAAGGGTCAGCTCGTGGCTACTTCTTGCCTTTAGAGCTGTCGGAGTCGTTGCCGTTGTCCCCGTTATCATTAGAAGCGGGCTTCGGCTTCTTCTTGACCACTGGCCGCCCGAAGGCCTTGTACTTGGTAGCAAGCGCATGGAGCCTGGACTCGACCAACTGGTTGATGCTGCCCTTCGGGAAGCGACCGTTTTCATCGCGCACTCCAGCTCTCTTGCCGGTAAGTATCTCAAGGCCCTCATCGACCTGCTCTATCGGGTAGATAGCGAACTTGCCTGCTTCGACCGCTTCGACCACGTCGCGCCGGAGCACCAGGTTCTTTATGTTCCTTGCAGGCAGTATAACGCCCTGCGTGCCGGTAAGCCCGCGCGCTGCACAGATATCGAAGAAGCCCTCGACCTTCTCGTTCACCCCGCCTATCGGCTGCACCTCGCCCTTCTGGTTCATTGACCCGGTGATTGCCATCGACTGGTCTATGGCCACGCCCGAGAGACTTGAGAGCAGCACGTAGACCTCGGCGCAGGTGGCGGAGTCGCCATCTATCTCATCGTAGAGCTGCTCGAAGCAGAGCGAGGCCGCAAGGGTCAGCGGGAAGGTACGCGCGTACCGGTCGCCTATAAAACTCTTTATTATCATAAGCCCTTTGTTGTGGAGCTTGCCGCTCAGTTTCACTTCGCGCTCTATGTTGACAACCCCGGTGTCTCCCATGTAGGTGCGCGCCGTAACCCTCGATGGTTTGCCGAAGGCGTAATCTCCGGGGTTCAAGACAGCAATGCCGTTTATCTGCCCGACTACCGAGCCCTCGGTATCGACCATCAGCGTGTCGTCTGTTATGTACTCCCTGTACTTCTCCTCTATCTTCGAGTGGCGCTCGCGTTTCTCGGCCTTCGCCTTCTCAACATGCTCCGCCTCTACAGAAGAAGAGTTGTCGAGTCCGGCAAAGTGACTCGCCTCTATAAGCAGGTTCTTTATGTCGTTGAAGCGCGCAGAAAGCTTGCCCTTGTTCGCGGCTATGCGACAGCCGTACTCGGCAACTGCGGCTACTCCTGTGGGCGCAAACGGCAGCAGCCCTTCTTCGGCGCATCGCGTGGCCACAAATAGGGCGTACTGCTCTACGTTCTCATCGTTGAGTTCCATTACGTTATCGAAGTCGGCCTTTACCTTGAAGAGCTTGCGGTACTCGCGGTCTACATTGTAAAGCAGGTAGTAGAGCATCGGCTCGCCGATAAGAATAAGTTTGACGTTGGCCGGAATCGGGGAGGGCTTCATGGCCGATGAGCTTACGGCTCTGTACTGCTCCCATACGTCTTCGAACCGGATCTCTCCGGTCTTCACGAGCCGCTTGAGTGAATCGTAGACAAAGATGTTGCGCAGCACGTCGAGGGCGTTAACCACGAGGTAGCCGCCGTTGGCCCTGTGCGCTGCCCCGGCCTTTATCATCGTAAAGTCTGTGGTAGCCATACCGAGCTGAAAGCGGTACTCGACGCGGCCAAAGAGGTTGTTGTAGGTTGGGTTCGGCTCGTAGACCACCGGGGCTCCGGCGCACTCCGAGTTGTTGACCACGAGGTTTACCCGATACCGCTCGTAGGCCGGGATATGGTTCTGCTGGAGCCCGCCAAAAGGAGCGAGCCCGAAGGGCATCTCTTCCTTGGGCCTGAAGTCCTCAATGTTGCCGAGCAGGTCTGTCTTTAAGACGGAGATAAAGGCCGAAACCTCGTCCAAGTCTTTGAACTTCTCTAAGAGTTCATTGAAGAGCGGAGTGACGACGTACTGCACGGTCTCGCGGTCGAGTTCCGCTATGCGCTCCTTCGAGTCCTTATCGCTCTTTCTCGCCTCGCGTATCGTATCGCTCAGTTTGTCCTGCACGAACTTAAGATCGTGGTTAAGCTTTTCTACGGCCTCCTTCGGAAGCTCGTTTATCTCGCTCTGCTTTAGCGGCTTTCCTCCTTTGCCCGGTACCACGGAGACCCCGGAGGAACTCTTCTTCAGCACAAAGCCCTTCTCTTCAGCAACCTTCTCGAGTCGCGCAAAGAGCACGTGCGTTCTCTCCTGCTGCCCCTCTATTATCTCGTCGCGATGGCTCTCGTAGTCCTTCGACTCGAAGACCTTCGGTATGTCGCGCCTCAAGGTCGCAACAACCCCGGCCATCTCTTCGGTAAACTCGCTCCCGCGCCCTGCCGGAAGGTTCAGAGCCACGGGGCTGTCGGGCTCCGTGAAGTTATAGACGTAGCACCAGTCGTCGGGCACCGGCTCGTCCTTCGCTTTACTCTCTATCGCGTTCTTTACCGTGGTGTACTTGCCTGTGCCCCCCTCGCCGAGCACAAAGACGTTGTAGTTCGGGTTCTCTATACCGAGGCCGAACTCAAGGGACTTTAGCGCGCGGTCCTGACCGATTATCTCTTTTAGCTCCGGTAGATCCGCAGTCGTCTTAAAAGCAAACTGTGCTGGGTCGCACCGCCAGGTAAGCTCTTCGGGGTTTAACGCCCTCGGACTCTTTTTCTTTGCTGTCTTCTTTTTTGTCGTCTTTTTTGTCGTCTTCTTTGTCGTAGCCATGAGTTCCTCTCGGTTGTTCCTGCCTGCGCTCGTGCCGCCCAGTCTTCCATAATTTTAATGGTCAGTGGCTGTGACCGTGGCCGTCGTTCTTATGGGCCATTGTGCCAAAGATATCTCCCCGGTCGCACCCAACGCATTCGGCCTGTAACGTAGTATAAAAGATGTGGTGCCGCTCGGCAAGTTTTTCGTTCACCGCGTTAAAAATCTCGCCCATCCGAACCCTCTGCGGCGGCTCTATATCGACATGCGCGCTCAGCGCATAGACATTGTGGCAGATACTCCAGATGTGGAGGCTGTGAACCGACTCTATCCCGTCGGTCTCGGTTATCTCCGTAACCACCTGCTTCAAGTCTATCTCCGTCGGAGTACCTTCCAACAGTATATGCGAAGACTCTTTTAATATCTTATACGCCCCTATAAAGATTATAGCACCAATTGCAAAACTTATTAGCGGGTCTATGGCCATCCAGCCGGTGTAGTAGATCACGATCGAGGCGATTATAACGCCCACCGAGGCCACGGCGTCTCCTATTACGTGCAAGAAGGCGCTCTTTATGTTGAGGTCGTGCTTAGCGTAGCGCATCAACCACAGGGCTACAATTAGGTTTACCACGAGGCCTACTGTTGCCACCACCAGCATGCCGACCGACTCTACGGGCTGCGGGTGCAGCAACCGTCCGAAAGCCTTGTAGAAGATAAAGACGATTATCGCAAGAAGAGAGAAGCTGTTGATGAAGGAGGCGAAGACCTCGGCGCGGTGGAGCCCGAAGGTCCGTTTTTCCGTAGGCGGAAGGGCTGAGATATAGATGGCGAACCAGGTTAGCGAGAGTGCGAAGACGTCCATAAAGACGTGCGCAGCGTCGGAGAGGAGCGCAAGGCTGTTGAAGAGGTAGCCGCCTACGAGCTCAGCTACGAAGATCACGCTCGTAAGAGCAACGGAAATCTTGAGCCTTCGCCTCAGGGCCGCATCCGCCTCATGTACGTGAGGCAAAGTATTAACGCCTACAGGTTCCACAGTGCCGTCTGGTTAAAAGTAAGATGCTTCGCGACTTGTCTCTCAGCCTATTATCCAGATGCTCTCTCTCTTCAATGATACCCTTACAGTGTCGCCCGTGGCAAGGTCTAACTTCCTCAGCACGTGGTTCGGCAGCTCTACCTTTAAAGCGGTCTGGCCGGTAAAGGTCTTCATGTAGAGCAGGTGAGTGGTGCCTCGCCCGGTTATGGCGGTTATCTCGCCCTCAACGATATTGTCCTTCACCCGGTGCTCAAGAGTGCGGTCTTTTCGTATCACAGGGATCTCTTCGGGCCTGATGCAGAAGACCACCTCGGAGCCCGGAGTAACCGTAACGGACCCGTGGCGTGCGGCGTGAACCGTGCCTACCGCCGGACTATCTATTACCACCTCGGAGTCCGTTACTGAGAGGACGCGTCCGGTGAAGATATTCCTGGTGCCTACAAAGCGCGCAACGTTTCTGGTGGCCGGGCGGTAGAAGACCTCCTCGCGGCTGCCGAACTGCTCTATTCTGCCCTCGTTCATAACGGCTATGCGCTCGGAAAGCATAAAGGCCTCTTCGAGATCGTGGGTAACGACCACGGTGGTCACGGGGTAGAGCTTGTGGATGTTGAGCAGATCGGCGCGGAGTTTTTCCCGCACCTGAAAGTCTAGCGCGCTGAAGGGTTCGTCGAGCAGCAGTATGCGCGGGCTCGTAGCAAGGGTGCGCGCCAGTGCCGTGCGCTGCTTCTGGCCTCCGGAAAGTTCAGACGGATATCTTTTTTCGAGGCCGCTTAGGCGCATGACGCCTAGCAGCTCTCTAACGCGTGCGCTCGCTCCCTCTGCTCTCATGCCCCCTATGCCGTAGGCAATATTCTGCTCAACCGTCATATGAGGAAAGAGCGCGTACTCCTGAAAGAGGTAGCCGGTGCGCCGGGAGCGTACCGGAACATTTACGCCGGCTGCTGAATCGAAGACCTTCTCTCCCGCCACTTCGACACTACCGGAGTCAGGGGTAACGAGCCCGCTGATCATCTTGAGCGTAAGAGACTTGCCAGCACCGGACGGGCCGAAGAGCACGAGCAGCTCTGTAGACAGCTCCAGGGAGAGGTCGAGTTTAAAGGAAGGGAAACTCTTTTTTATGTTGAACTTTAGCGCCATTAGATACTTTTAAAAGTTAAAATTTACTCTCCGAAAACCTTCCGGCAATATAGAGGACTGCAAAACTGAAGAGCGTGATTATTGCGACCATCAGGTTGGCGGAGCCCGAGTCCCCTATCTGCACCGCGTCGTAGATAGCAACGGGCAGGGTCTGTGTCAGGCCCGGAATATTCCCCGCGACCATTAACGTGGCTCCGAACTCCCCGGTGGCGCGCGCAAATGCCATGACCGTGCCGGCCATTATGCCGCGCCACGCAAGCGGCAGCGTGATGGTGCGAAGCACCTGTTGTTCGGTCTTTCCCAAAAGACGCGCGGCGTCCTCAACCTCGCGCCCGACGCCCTCTATGGCCGCACGGGCCGGTTTTATGAAGAGCGGCAAAGAAGAGATACAGGCCGCAACAACTGCGCCCTTCCATGTGAAGACTATCTGTACGCCGAGCACGTCTTCTACAAACCGCCCGAAGCCGCTAGAGCGACCAAGGAGCGTAAGCAGGTAGTACCCGAGCACTGTCGGCGGGATAACGAGCGGCTGCATGATAAGCGCATCTACCACGTTCTTGCCGACAAAGTTCCTGCGCGCGAGCACGAGCGCGATTACAATGCCAAGAGCCACAGTGATAACGGTAGCCACTACCGAGACCTTTATAGTCAATAAAAGCGGAAACAGATCCATCTCTATCCTCTTGTCTAGTCGTGCCGAACCGGCACGGAAAAACCGTAACGGGTAAGTATCGTACGAGCCTCAGGGCTCATCAGAAATCGTATGAAGGCACCAGCCGTGTCCCTATTCGGACTGCTGGCAACGATTCCAGCGACGTGCTCGATCGTGGCGTAATACTCGCTCGGCACTTTTACGATCGAGACTCTGGCATCTATGCCAACAGTCAAAGACTCTGCAACTATCCCGAGAGGCGCATTGCCGCTCTGCACGAACTGAAGCGCCTGACGGACGTTCTCGCCGTAGACCACCCGAAGAGCCACACCCTCCCAGACGCCGGCTTTCTTTAAAACGTTGGCAGCGGCTTTGCCATACGGCGCGTGGGCCGGAGAGGCAATAGCCAGCCGTACGCCCTCTGCCATCAACGGACCGAGACTCTCTACCCCTTCGACTCTGTGCCCTGAGGCCCGGTTGACCACGATAACAAGCCTGCCTTTTGCGAACTGGACAACGCTGCCTCGCTCGATCATACCGGCCTCTACCAACCGCGCGGCGTAAGTTTTGTCTGCAGCCAGAAACAGGTCGAAGGGCGCGCCGTTCTCTATCTGGGTAGCCAGCGCGCCGCTAGAGCCGAGCGAAAAACGCACCCTTGCCCCGCCTGCTGCCTCGAACTCTGCTGCAACCTCTTTCAGGGCGTAACCGAGGCTCGATGCGGCGCCTACAGTAAGTGCGCCCTCTGCCGCCAGTGCGGGCAGAGAAGTGAGCAGAGCCCCTGAGAGCATTGCAACCGCCAGAAGCATTGTGAAGATAAATTTTATAGCCCTCTGCTGGTGCACAACCGAGTCCTCTCTTGAGCGCACCTAAAGTCCGCTTGAGTTGAATGAAAGAAATAAAAAAAACCGACCACGCGCAGGGGTCGGTTTGATAGTAAGCACACAAAAGGGCTTGATCAACACCATCTCCTTTCCAAGCACGGGAGACGTATCCGTTTCCAGATACACCCTAAACGGCCTAGCCCCGTACGCCACCTTTTACGGTATCGCCTCAGGAGTGTCGGCTCGGAGATTCTCAATATTCGATTTTTTTACTTTATAACATAACTCTGTCGGGCAAGTCAAACATGGGCCGACCCGGAGAGCGTTATACAGGACACTCAAAACCGATCGTCGCGCCCCCGGACTCACACGGATTTACCCATACTCTTCCGCCGTGCGCCTCCGTAAAACTCTTGAGTATACAGAGCCCAAGCCCCGCGCCCCCGGTCTTGATTCCCTCGTCAGTCTGGAAGAAGTCGTTGAAGATTCTCTCGGCAACCTCTTTCGATACGCCCTCGCCGTCGTCAGAGACCGTGAAACGGAATGTGCCGCCCTCTATCGACCATACTATCTGAACATTTGCGATTGCGTATTTGTAGGCATGGGCAACGGTGTTGTGCAGCATCCGGCGGAACTTCTCCGGGTCTGCGAAAATAGTGGCCCCGGCACCGGCGACTTCGGTTCCAACACCGTACTCCACGCCGTTTACCGTTATCCGCTTGCTCAGTCCGGTAAAGGGCACGACCACCTCGTTTATCAGCTCCGCAGGGGCAAGCTCTCGCTTATCGAGCTTCAGTTCCCCGTCGTCGCTCCGGCTGTACTCAAGTATGTCGTTGGTCATACCGTTGAGCCTGTTGGCCGAGGTGATTATGGTGGTCAACTTCTCCCTCTCCTTCTGGTCAAGCCTCTCGCCGAGAAGCATAATGAGGAGTTCGGAGTTGGCTATTATCGAGGTCAGCGGAGAGCGCATGTCGTGAACAATATAGTCCATATAAATACGTTTGAACCGCTCCAGCTCTTTATTCCGGGTCATGTCGTAGGCGATACCCAGAAAATTCTTTATCTCGCCTTCCTCATTCTTTATCGCATTTATGGAGAGCAGCACAGGAACCTCGCGTTCATCCTTGCGCAGGTTTATTATTTCCCCGACCCAGTACCCTTTCTTCTCGTCGAAGATATCTCCCCACATCTCTTCGTACAGCGCAGGAGTCGAGTGGCTCGACTTCAGCACACGAGGGTTCTGCCCCAGCACCTCGTGCCGCTCGTAACCGTAGAGCTTTAAAAATGCGTCGTTGACGTCGATGATCTTCCCGTCGCAGTCGGTAACGGCAACTCCGTCCTGAGAGAAACTGAAGATACGCTGAAACTCCGTGGAGAGGATTCCGGGCACATCGGTGGAACGCTCCATGGAGATATTGAGTATATATGAGTAGACCTTCTTGGAGCCGTCGCGAAGTGGAAATACGGAGAGGTACGACTCTACGACAGAGCCGCTCTTATGGGCAAAGTTTACCGGTTTTGCTACGAGGCCGTCGGATGGTTCTGCGCTGCTGAGGATATCTCTGGCAAGGCCGGTATCGAAAAAAAGGCTCTCGACGTGCGTGCCGAGAACCTCCTGTTCCGAATATCCTAACATCCGCTCAAGGGCAGACCCGAAGCGGATTATCATCCCATCGCCGTCAAGGCCGAGCGTACCGTCATTACTCATGAAGAAATAGACCTCGGCATATTTGGGTAGTTAACAGCTATAGTACCGGATGCTTCATCAGAAGGGTATTCATGAACTGAAGCTTACCTTCCGGCATGATTTCTTTAAAGCGGACACCGTAACGTCTCGCTCCGTCCTTCTGGCGCACCCACATAACCTCCGTGGAGGTCTCGACAACGGTATCGGGCCCAAGGTCCAGAGAGATATCGAGGCTGTCTCCGGTCTTTATCGCGCTCGTGCCCTTATACCTTGCCGGGGCCTTGAACATAAGCCCGCCGAGGCTCAGATCCTCTGTCTTGAGCTTCATGGAGTCAACGGAGTCCGAACTCTCTAAACGAACCTCTATAGGGTAGCGGAGCGCAAGACGCATCATGTTGCGCTGCTCATTGGAGGCTGCCTTGTCCCTCAACTTCTTCAACGCCTTCAGGGCCATGGGGCTCGGCACCGTTCTGTTACGCTCCCACCTATTAACAGTACAGAAACTTACGCCGACTGCACGGGCAAGCTTCTCCTGCGACATTCCGAGAGTCAGTCTTATGCGTTTAATGTCCATGGGGTTCATAAAAACAAGCCTCCTCAATTAACTTCATGCACGGGTGGGGACAGGTATATATAACGGTAGTATAACAGAGCATATACCCGTGAACAGCAGTTGTCAACCCAGATACTCCATATTATAACCGATGTTATAACATATGACAAGACAAATCTGGTCCGGTCTGGCCTTAAGAAGACCAAACATCACTATTAGTATAGTAGCAGGTCTTACCGCACCATGTCGGTACCAGAAGTCACAATAGATTATAACCCCGCTCAGTACTCCACCTCTGTGCCGTCCAGCTCCTCTTTAATAGAGAAGTGCGCAAGGACGGTCGCGCCTATATCGGCTAGTGTTGAGAGCGTGCCGAGAGAGCGGCCCCTGCGCTCCACCCTGTTACCTCCTGGAAAGATGAGTAGCGGCACATACTCGCGCGAATGGTCGGTAGAGGGCGTGGTGGGATCGTTGCCGTGGTCGGCGGTGATTATAAGCAGGTCTTCGGGTCCGAGAGCGGCGGTTATCTCGCCGATTCGGCCATCGATCCGCTCTAACGCGGCCCCGGCCCCTACAGCGTCCTGCCTGTGGCAGTAGCGCATATCCAGGTCTATAAGATTGGTGAAGACGAGGGCTTCTCTGCCCTCGAAGTACTTTAGCGCGCTGAGGCTCTTGTCGATGCCGTCAGAGTCGGAGGTAGTATGGAGGACGAACCCTACGGAACGGTGCGCGAAGATGTCGCCGATCTTGCCGACCCCTGCGACCCCGACCTCGTACTCGGTAAGTATGTCGAGCAGCGTGTCTGAAGGTGGAGGGGCGGAGAAATCTCTTCTGTTAACGGTACGCTCGAACCTGGTGCCTGGACCTTGGGCGCAGTCTATGAACGGACGCGCTATTACCCTAGCTATACCGTAGTCGTCGGCAATGGAGCGTGCGGTTTTACAGATCTCGTACAGCTCTTCTAGCGGCACTACCGCCTCATGGGCCGCTATCTGGAGTACGGAGTCGGCAGAGGTATACAGGATAGGACTGGCTGACTGAGCGTGTACACTGCCTAGCTCCTCTATAATAGCCGTGCCCGAAGCAGCTCCTCCGCCAAGAAAGGTTCTCTTTGTCTCCAGGCTTAGACGCTCTATCAGTTCAGAAGGAATCGTCTGAAAGGTCGCGAACGCTTCTTCTGTTACTCGCCCGGCTATCTCCCAGTGACCGACCGTAGTGTCCTTGCCTTTTGAGGCCACGCTCATTCTGCCGTAAGAGGCACAAGGCGCGGCGACCGAGCTAAAAGAGTTTACGCCCTCTATGTTGCCAAGGCCCATGGCCCTCAGGTTAGGCAAATTAAGGCTGGTACAGGCCTCTGCAATATGGTCGAGTGTGTGGCTGTTGCCGTCACCATACAGCTCGGCGTCGGGAAGGGCGCCGATGCCGAGCCCGTCTATGACTATTACGAGAACGCGCTTTGCCATTAAAGAAGAGCCGCCTTTCGTTCAAAGCATCTGTATCGAAGCATGTCATTCTAAGAAGTGGACGAGTGCGCCTCAGACCCCACGGTAGCCGCGCGGGGTGACCATAAGACCGTCCTTGGCCCGCGTGGTCGAAGAGCCGATGAGGAGGAGCGTCAGCATGTCTATAGAGTCGTAGTGCTCGCTAAGAGTGCCAAGCGTTGTCAGCACGACCGACTCTCCTTCGCGCGTGGCGTTACGGACTATGCCGACAGGCGTGTCGTCCGACCTGTACTTGGAGACAATATCGAGCGCTCTTTGCAGCCCCGTTATCCGCTTCTTGCTCTTCGGATTGTAGAGAGCTATCACAAAGTCTGCGCTCGCAGCGGCCTCGACCCTGCGCTCTATACTCTCCCACGGGGTCAAGAGGTCGGAGAGCGAAATAGAGGCGAAGTCGTGCATGAGGGGCGCGCCTAAAAGAGCTGCAGCAGCCACAAAGGCCGGCACGCCGGCGATAATCTCAACTTCGGGACGCGTCTCTTTCTCGCCTGCGAACACGAGTTCGAGCACAAGCCCGGCCATGCCGTAGATACCCGAATCCCCGGAAGAGACCACCGCGACCCTACGGCCCGTAGCCGCCAACTCAAGCGCGATCTTGCACCGCTCGACCTCCTGCATCATGCCGCGCGAGTGGATCTCCTTGCCCTCGATAAAGGGGGAAACGAGTTCGACGTACCGTTTGTAGCCAACTACCGCGTCGGCTTCGCTAAGGCGCTTGAGCGCAAGAGCCGTCAGGTGCTCTGGCCCGCCGGGCCCTATGCCTATAACGTAAATGGAGCCTTTGCCAGCGCCACCGTTACTCTCTTTGTCTTTATCTTCTCTTGACATAATTCCGCTCTGGCTGAGATTATGGCCGCAGGCTCTGCAACCGCCTTTGCACCCGTTACTTTTAGTACCATGGGAGAGGCCTCGAAAACTCCCTTTACGCTGTTTAACTCTTCGGCCGAGAAGAACTCTATCTCCACACCCGCGCTACGGGCAAACTCTGCAAGCCCCTCTTCGTCCCTCTTTATATCTATCGTTGCTATTCTATTAAGCGTCAATGGAGAAAGGCCCGCGCTCTTCATCGCCTTTCTTATTGCCCGGCGCACCTCCTCGGCGCTCACCCCCCGCCTGCACCCTATGCCCGCCACGTACTCTTTCGGGCGCAGCAGCATTGTAGAACGCCTGAGCGGCTGCAACACCTCGACGTCGGCCTCAGACGTTACGACAACGTAGGCACGCACCGCGTCTTTAGGGGCAACAATCGCTACAAAGGTAAAGATGCCATCAGCCTTGGGGCCGAAGGTGGCGACGAACTCGCGCATGGCTCTTCGCCGCTCGGGGCTCTTATCGACAATAACAACGGGGCCGCCGGAGAGAATGGCTGAGTTGACCACCTTTATCTTCTTTACGTTCTCTATTACCAGACCACCCCTGCCGGCTATCTCCTCTATACACGGCAGCCCGTGCGAGTCGGTGGCGGTGGTGATTACGGGCCTCGCCCCAGTAGCAGCAGCGACCCTCTTTGCAAGCTCGTTAGCGCCGCCCAAGTGCCCGGAGACGAGGCTTATAACGAAGTTACCTGTCTCGTCGGCAACTAAGACCGCCGGGTCCGTGGCCTTCGACTTTAAGTGCGGCGCTATCATCCTTACGGCTATTCCGGTGGCACCAATAAAGATTATCGCGTCCGTACTCTTCCAGAGACTCTTTACCTTCTTTTTAAGCCCTCCGGCCTTTAGCGTCTTTGGGGTGCATACTTCAGCCTCGGTAAAGAGCGCACCGATCGTACGCCCAAGGGCCGCTCCGCGCTCGGTTACCGGCAGTATGTTTACCCGCATTGCACTCTTCTTTATAGCTGAAGCGCTCTTTATATTTTCGGATTCACCCACTACTGAACCTTCACCCTCTTAATGTCGCGTGCGAGCTTTACAATCCTCTCGGCCATAAGCTCAATAAGCTCGCGCCCCTTCTTGTTTGTTGCCTTCGACGGGTCTCCCCAGACGGCCCCGGGCCAGAACTTAATTTTATCGCGCGCAATGATCGGTTTGGGCAGTTTCGGAAACTCCTTCTTCGCCCTTCCCTTCACAAGCTCCGGGGCCAAGTGGAGCACGGCAGAGGTCTCAAGCTCTCCGGCATGCGAGTCGTTCTTGGTCTCGGCAATTGCGAAACCCTCCGGGCCTATGATTTCGTAGATAGAGAGAGCGGCTATCTTCGCGCTCTTTAGCTCGTGCGTCAAGGCCTCTCCGGCCTCCTTCATTGCCGCAACGTGGGCCGAGCCGCCGTGGCCCGACAAGAGGATAAAGTTCCTGAGGCCCTTGGCATACGCCTCTCTAACAATGTCTTTAGTAAGCAGACGAAGGGTGCGAGTGGTGATCGAAAGCGTGCCAGGGTGCGGGCCCGTAGAGGTGCAGACACCGTACTCGATAGGCGGGGCGATGAAGAATAGGGCCTTAAGAGCCGCTAGCTTTACCGCCTCGTAAATTATAAGGGTGTCGGTGTTTAGCGGCAGGTGAGTGCCGTGCGCCTCTACAGTGCCGTAGGGCAGCACCATTGTTTTGGTTTTTTTGAGCGCGCTCTTGAACTCGCTCATAGTCATCTCGTTAAGTATCATATGCATAGACCTCCATACTTACTCGGTGGATTTCGTTTCCGCCAGACCAGAACTGAAACTACAGACACAAAGTGCGCTTTATCTCTTCCCAAGACCGAGTCTGGCACGGAGCCAGACGCCCCCGTACGCCCCTACGATCGCTCCGGCTCCGTTTGCCGCAGCGTCGGTAATGCTCGCGTTCCTAAAGGGTATGAAGTACTGCCCAGCCTCCATCAACAGGCCGAAAGAGACGGTAAGGGCGACCATTAAAAGAATAGAGTGGCGCCTCTGAACAACGCATGTCAGAAGGGCTGCGAGCCCCGCGTAAGCGAGACCGTGGTAGAACTTGTCTATCTGCAACCCGCGAAGGGACGACTCTTCAAGATGCGCAAAAGAGAAGTAGACAAGAACAACCGTATAGAGCACGAGCGCTACTATAAGCTGCGTCCGCTTCACTCTACTCGCTACCCTTCTTGGTGGTTGTTGGTTTGGCTGCCCGGTGCGCGTGCGTGAAGGTCGCGTCGTAGAGCTTCGACTCTTCGGCATTTGGGTCGGGCCTGTCCCCTATGGCTCTTCCGACGACTATAATGGCGTGGCGGTCTATGCCGGAGGCCGCTACCTTTTCTGCAATATCTTCGAGCGTGCCCTTTATAATAGTCTCGTCGGGCCACGTTGCGCGGTAGACGACGGCCACAGGGGTATCCGGTCCGTAGCCAGCCGAAAGCTCTTCGACCAGTTTATCCATCATGGAAATGCTCAGGTAGATGCAGAGCGTTGTGCCGTGCGCGGCCAGCGCGGCGAGTTTCTCTCTTTCCGGCACAGGGGTGCGCCCCTCTAAGCGAGTTATGATAACGCTCTGCGTAACGCCCGGCACGGTAAGCTCCTTCTTCAACACCGCAGCTGCCGCTAGCGCGGCGGTGACTCCGGGCACTACCTCGTACTCTATACCTGCAATGTCCAGCCGATCGCACTGCTCGCGTATCGCGCCATAGATGGCGGAGTCTCCGGTGTGAAGACGCACGATGTTTCTGCCCGCCTTTGCCGCGCCGACCATCACCGCCATTATTTCATCGAGATCCATAGAGGCGCTGTTATGCAGCTCTGCGCCCTCTTTGCAGTACTCCAGGTGCTTGTCCATAACAAGAGACCCGGCGTAGACAACTACGTCGGCTTCAGTTACGTACCGCCTGCCCTTTACGGTAATGAGATCCGGGTCTCCGGGGCCCGCGCCAACAAATCGGACTATGCTCTTTACACTGCTCATTTTTTTTAGCGTTCCTCTTAAACTTTTGGTCTGGCCAAAGTGTCAGCCCCGCCGTACTATCAACATCGAAAAGTAGTCGGGCCGCTCTTTCTTGGGCAAGTTTCTTATGTCGGTCACAACCTCTTCGTCAGGCCAGCCGACCTTCGAGACAAAGACCGAACTCTCGGCGCGTCCCGTATCTATAAGAAGGTCTACAAGCTCGTCAATCTTGCGAAATATCTTCATCAGCACTATTGTGTCGAACTCCTCTAGCCAGTGCCTCAGTTCCTCTATGGAGTAGGCCGCAGGAACCACGAGCACTCGTTCGCCCGACTCTGCCAATGGGGTGGAGCTTGCGGCCGCAGCGGCGTTTATGGAACTGACTCCGGGAATGACCTGCACGTCGGCCTCCGGGGCCGCGCCTTTAACCAGAGGCACGAGGTAGCTGAAGGTGGAGTAGAGCATCGGGTCGCCGATGGTTATGAAGACAACGTCTGAGCCGGCCGACAGCCTGTCGGCAACAAGGGCTGCGGCTTCTGTGCGCGAACTCTCGAGAGTATCGGCCTCGCGCGTCATCGGCAGGTAGAGTTCGAGAATCTCCGTGCCGATAAGTTCCGCCTCTTGGGCTATAACCATAAAGGCGCGCGACTCAGTTGCGCTCATTCCCTCTTTGGCAATAGGCACGGCAATGGCCCCGGCGGAGTTAATCACGCGCAGGGCCTTTAACGTCAACAGCTCCGGGTCTCCGGGCCCAACGCCGACCCCGTAGAACGTGCCGACCCTCTCAATAACCGCACTGCTCACTTTCTTCACCTCTTCGGTTCATAAAACTCAGGCAGACTCCGGGGTCTGCCGGGCCGTTATAATAAAGACCGGGTTCAGGGCCGAGAGGATATTGACCCCTCCGACCGGCTTTGTTCTCGTTACCGCAACGGAGACCATCTCGCGGGCCCAGCCGCGCTTATCAAGGTACGCCATTGTGCAAGAAGCCGTCTCGAGCGTTACGCAGTTGACGACTATGACCCCGTCTGGCTCAATGCGTTTCAGTACCGCAGAGAGTATACCCGCAATGCCTTTGCCGCCCGGCCCGCCACCGCCGCCGATAAAGACACGGGAAGGGCGTACAATCTTAGCGCTTCGCAAAACCGCAGGAGCTGCGCCCTCTATAACCTTGAGGTTCGCGACACCAAAGCGGATGCTATTTTCTCTGATGTCTCCGACGCGTACCTTCTTGCGCTCAAAGGCGTAGATCGTGCCCCTTGTGGCTAAACGCGCGGCCTCTACTGCCACCGAGCCGCAACCGGCGCCGACGTCCCAGACCACGTCCGTTACGCGCACATCGAGTTTGGAGAGTGCGACCGTGCGGACCTCGGACTTTGTTATCATGCCGGTGGAAGAGGTAAAGAGAGAGTCGGGCAGACCAGTTCGCGTAGGAGCGATGCCGGAAAGCTCTTTTACGCTTTCGGTCTTTGGTTTTGTCTTTGGCCCCGGCTTCGGAACCGACTTTGGAACCGGCTTCGGGACAAAGACAAGGATGTTCAAGGGCGCGAACTTTTTGCGCTTCGCAAGAGCCGCTACCGTCCCGGAGGTGACGCACTGGTTCTTTGTGCCAATCTCTTCAATCACATACG
>JADFVP010000240.1 GCA_015222595.1 Pseudomonadota bacterium | reverse complement strand
CAAATGCCGTTTCGTCCGTAGCCGTCTCTTCCTGAGCCGTCTCTTCAGAAGTATAGTAGCCGCCCGTCTCGCCGGGCCAGAGCCGGGCCTCAAGCGTGCGCAGCAAAGGCGCGAGCGTTCTGTTATCCAGGGCCGAAACCCCTATCGCCTCATACCTCTCGCAAAGGTTCCGCACCATCTCGGGGTCCAGAAGCTCTGTCTTGTTGAAGACCAGCAGACGCGGAATCTCACCGAGCCCAAGCTCTACGAGAATAGACTCGACCGTATCGATGTGGGACGCAAAGAGCGGGTTGGAGATATCTACCAGATGGAGCAGCAGATCGGCGTCCTCCATCTCTTCAAGCGTCGCCTTGAAGGCCTTCAGAAGCTCCTCGGGCAGCCTTCTTATAAAGCCGACCGTATCGGTTAGTACGGCGTCGCGCTCACGAGGGAAACGGAGCCTGCGCGTTGTTGTATCGAGCGTTGCAAAGAGCTTGTCCTCCACCAAAACGTCGCTCTTGGTCAGACCGTTCAGGAGCGTAGACTTTCCGGCGTTGGTATAGCCGGTAATGGAAATAATAGGCACATCGCCCGAAGCGCGCTTTCTTCTGCGCTCGTACCTTGAGCGGCTAAGCGCCTTAAGCTCGTTCTCTAGTCTTGAGATCCGCTCGCCGACTCTTCGTCTATCGACCTCCAGCTTGCTCTCTCCAGGCCCCCTGCCCCCGATGCCTCCCATCAACCGCGACATGGTTATGCCCTTACCGGACAGTTTGGGCAGCATATACTTCAACTGCGCAAGCTCCACCTGCACCCGGCCATCTTTCGAGTGCGCCCTGCGGGCAAAGATATCCAAGATGAGCTGCGTTCTGTCTATGACCTTCATCTCTGTTACGGCAGAGATCTCGCGCACCTGCGCGGGCGTTAAGTTGCTGTCGAAGATGAGCATGGTCGCTTCCTTCTGAAGCGCTCGGACGATCACCTCGCGTATCTTGCCGCTGCCCATAAGGTACTTGGGATTTATCTTCGCCGGTCTCTGCGAAAATTTGTCGAGAACCACAACGTCACTTGTTGACGCAAGTTCGGCCAACTCGTCTAACGACTCGTTCTGTACGTCCTTGCTCTCTTTCGATACAGAGATTAAAATAGCCCGCTCGCGCTCGTCTTTAACATCCCGGAGGCTCTCCCTGCCGAGTTCGTCTTCCAGCGCCTCTATAAAAGATGAGTACTCAAGGTCGAAGTCGTGAAAGCGAACCTGGTCGCTAACCTCGTAGAGTTCACCCGTCGGGTTGACGGGCAGCAGGTGCGCGGTCTGTATGGTAGCTGGCAGCCCATTAGGGCCGACCCCGATGGCCGCCATCATGTCGAGCCTTAGGAGCGCCAGGTCGGTAAGGTCGTCCTCGGTTAACGGCTCGCCCTTTAAGTGGGTATGGACGCAGCAGACGCCGCGCAGAAACCGCCGGCCTAGCGGGTAGTCAGACAGAACTGGAATCTCTATCTCGCGATCGTCGCCGACGATAACCGCAACTACCGCGCCCTTGCGGTTCACGATTATCCCTATCTGGCGGCGTATGTCGGCAGATAGCTCGGTCAGGTACCTGGCGAGTTCCGGCGTTACCAGCTCCCCCTTCGGGGTTCTGCGTTTATAGATGCGTTCGAGCCCCTTTATCTGGCTCGACTTCAGGCCTTTTGTGCTGCCGTGTAGTTGCGGAATCTTGCTACCCCCTTACAGTAAAAATTGCTCTTTTTCCCAATGTATTTGTTTGTACTCAGTTAAAGAATGCTCACATATTTTCCATATGCTCCGCTTCTTGCCTTCGCACAGCCTCTACCTTGGAAAAAATATCTAATTTTTTAGAAACATGAACAGCGATGCACCTTACAAGAAAAATTGCTCTTTTCCCAACCTATACTGTTTATCCCAAGCTATAAGAATGCTCTCATATTTTCCATATACTCCGCTTCTTAACTTCACCCCGCCTCGACCTTGGGAAAAAGTTCTAATTTTTAGAGGCATCCAATACTATCTCTTTAGACAATGAACACCCCGTCCAGTGCCGGGCCGACTAACCATTAAGGTAACACATATCAACAGAAGAGGCCCGATATTGACACACCGCCCGGTTTTCGGTTAAAATATCGGCTCAGATGTAGAAACTCAGCTGGATGAACGCAAAGAGGCTTTGAGAGCAGATGACTACAGAGAGTTCAATCGACATAACAAAGATACTGGTCGCAGGAGAGTGGATAGAGACCGAGACCACGCTAGAGGTCAGCTCCCCGTACGACTCAAGAGTGGTCGGGGTTACCTGCTTAGGGAGCGAGGCCGATCTCGCTCGCGCTGCCAATGCGGCTGAAGTCGCCTTCGGCGAACTAAAGGCCTGGCCCGCGCATAAAAGAGCCGCCCTGCTTACCTCTATTGCCGACGGTATAAACGGACGCTCCGAGGAGCTCGCGGCAACCATTTCAGGCGAAGCCGGAAAGCCTATAAAAGAGGCGCGCGGCGAAGTGACGCGCGCAGAGAACACCTTCCGTATAGCCGCAGAAGAGGCCAAACGGATGGGCGGTGAGGTTCTGCCCCTAGACGTCGCCCCCGGCGCCGACGGACGCTTCGGTCTTTTGCGCCGCTTTCCGGTCGGCCCTGTGCTCGGCATCTCGCCCTTCAACTTTCCGCTCAACCTCGTGGCCCACAAAATAGCCCCGGCGCTCGCCGTCGGCTGTCCGATACTCTTGAAACCGGCCTCCGCCACGCCGCTCTCGGCCCTGCTCTTGGGCGAGATAGTCGTTGAAGTAGGACAAGCCGCAGGCCTGCCCGTCGGTACTTTGAGCGTTATTCCGGCCGACGGCCCTGTTGCTGGCACTCTGCTAGATAACCCGGCCATAAAGAAGCTGACCTTCACCGGAAGCCCTGAAATTGGCTGGATGCTTAAGGCCAGGGCCGGAACCAGAAAAGTAACGCTGGAACTCGGAGGCAACGCAGGCGTAATAGTAATGGACGACGCTAACGTAGAACACGCCGCCCAAAGGTGCATTACAGGGGCCTTTGCCAACGCGGGCCAGGTCTGCATCTCGGTCCAGAGAATCTACGTCCACTCATCTGTCTTCGATAAATTCAAAGACTCTTTTATCGCTAAAGCCCAGAGCCTCGTTAAAGGCGATCCGAGAGAGGTGACAACCGAACTCGGCCCGATGATAGACCCCGGCGCAATAGAGAAGACTATCGGGTGGATAGACACAGCTGTAAAAGACGGCGCAACGCTCCTGACAGGAGGCACGCGCGAGGGCAACATCTTAGCCCCTACCGTGCTAACTCGAACCACACCCGACATGAGCGTCTGCTCCGACGAACTCTTCGCCCCGGTTGTCGTTCTAGAACCGTTCGACGACTTTGACGCTGTGCTCGAAGCCGTTAACTCCGGGCCCTTCGGCCTGCAGGCCGGGCTCTTCACAACCAATATGAACTCGATACTGAAGGCGTACGAGACCCTTGAGGTCGGCGGCGTGATAGCGGGCGACATACCGACCTTTAGAACCGACAACATGCCCTACGGAGGGGTAAAGTCGAGCGGTTACGGCAGAGAAGGCGTTAAGTACGCAATGGAGGAGATGTGCGAAACGCGCCTCCTGGTGCTGCAAAAGCCGTAGAGGGGCGCAGGTGGCTATAACAGATGTAAGAGCTTAATTTCAAAAAGAAATGTCTGACATTGACGTTCTGTTCCACTGCCTGAACAGAGACCTCCGCACTGTGTGCCGTAAGTGCAGAGGGGTTATAAGAGACGGCACAAGCGACGGTTCGGCAGGGTGTATAAAAAAATCTTGTCTTTTTCAGACTAGTAGTATAGTATACTGTATACAAAAGGACTGCTCTTTTTCAGACCCAGTTTTACCGAACCGCAGGCCCAGTACTGAAACAGATTAACCTAACAATGGAAGGTGGTACGTCTTGGCATTAACAATTACCGAAGACTGTGTAGCATGTGGCGTATGTGAGCCGGAGTGCCCGGTAGAGGCAATTTCCGAAGGTGATATCTACGTAATAGACCCGGCAGTATGCGTAGAGTGCAAAAGCTTCTTTGATGAGCCGAAGTGTGCAGAAGTCTGCCCGACAGACGCTTGCGTACCTGCCTAAGCAGCTCTCTTCTACCTTAGTCAAAAGTTCTTTAGGGCCGCGCCCCGCCTGACACAGGCGGGGCGCGAACTTAAAACCGCCACCACGCCAGAACCCGACAGGCTCATGCATTACTGTACGGCAAAGAGAGTCCGTAAAGCTCTTGCCAAGAGCCTTCTTTACCGCACAACAACTGAAAGAAAGTCAGTACTATGAAAGATTTTGCCGTATTCTGGGGCTGCACCATTCAGGCCCGTTTTCCGTTTCTCGAAAAGTCGAGCCGCATAGTCTTCGAAGACTTCGAGCTTCCTTATAAAGAGATCGACGGCTTTACCTGCTGTCCGGAAAAGTCCCTTATAGATAACGTAGACCACGAAATGTTCGTCGTAACAGCAGCGCGCAACGTTGCGCTCGCCGACGAAAAGGGTATCGATATAGTAAGCCCGTGCACAGGGTGCGTCTCTAACCTCGCAACCGTTAAGGGCGAGCTTGAGTCCAACCCGAAAGAGAAAGAGACCGTCAACAACCTCTTAAAAGAGATCGGCCGCGAGTTCGACGGCTCGGCAAAGCTCAGCCATCTTGTGCCCTTCTTTCACGACTCCGTCGGCGTGCACAAGATAAAGCAGACCATAAAGAAGAACTTCGAAGGCATGAAGATCTCGGCCCACTACGGCTGCCACATGATACGCCCGTCCCATGCCCTCAGAAACGACGACCCGATTGACCCGGTAAAGTACGACAACCTTATTCGTGCGCTCGGAGCAGAAGCCGTAGAGACCGACACCAAGCTGATGTGCTGCGGACAGGGACTCGACAGGGTAGACCAGCACGACAACGCGCTCCACATGGCGCGCATGAAACTAAAAGAGTTAATCGCAGCCGGAGCCGACGCGCTTACCGTCTGCTGCCCGTCGTGCTTCTTGCAGTTCGACAACAACCAGTTCCTTATGATGAGAGAGGGCGAGAAGCTCGGCCTTCCGGTTATCTACTTCACGGAACTCTTGGGGCTTGCGCTCGGCCACACCGCAGAAGAACTTGGGCTCACCGCGCACCGCGTCTCGGCGGAGCCGTTCCTGAAGAAATGGGCCGCGCTGACGGGTGACAACCAAACTGAAATAAACGACGGCCTCAATGCCGTAGGTGAACTGTAGGAAATAAGATGATAAAATCTAATCTCGACCTTAAACTACTCGAAAAATGCGCCGGCTGCGGAGCCTGCTACTCCATCTGCCCGTCGTGCGTAATCATACCGGGCTACGACCCGCGCGAGGTAATCAAAGACATACTCGCCGGAGAGTTCGACAAGTGGCTCGACTCAAAGCATATCTGGCAGTGCCTCGAGTGCCACTACTGCCTTGAGATGTGCTACCAGCACTACGGCTTCGAAAATGCCATGACCGCGCTTAGAACCATAGCGACAAAACGCGGCAAGTACCCGCCGCAGGTAAAGCGCGGCTGGGACATGTTCGCCAAAAGCTCGCGTCTCGGAGAGCCCGCAATGCCGGCAAGAAAGAAGTTCGGGCTGCCCGAACCGAAGGCATCGGGTAAAGATGAATTTCTAAAGCTCCACGAGCTGGTCTTAAAGGCCCGCGAGGCAGAAGCGAAAAAGACCGGCACAGACCGGGGCTAAATTTAGGGCCGGGTTTCGCAGCAGACCGGGCCGAATTTCCTGAGCTGAGTTTTTAGGCCGGATTTCACACCAGAGCCATCTTTACGAATATTCGTTACACCGACTACTTTACAGACTACTTTTATAAGTGCGCAGCCGCTGGGGCGCAGAATAAATTATTGTAACTTTTACTCCCGAATACCTGAGAGGACACAGAAGAGTGAATCACGATTTTCAAAAAGACATAGCCGGATGCGGCCTGACGGGCCTTATCAGCAAAAAGCGTAACAGGGTCAGCGGCGGCATCATAGCCAAGTCTCTTACCCTAATGAACGACAGGGGCAACGGCCTCGGCGCCGGGTACGCGGCCTACGGCATCTACCCCGACTTCGCCGACTTCTACGCCTTCCACATCATGTACGACGCACAGAGCGCGCGCTTCTCAGTCGAAGAGTACATCAAAGAGAACTTCCACGTAGAGAAGATTGAGGAGATACCGACCTCGCCTGTTCCGGAAATCGCAATAAACCCGCTTCTGGTACGCTACTTCATCTCGCCGCTAAAAGAGAAGATTACCGGCCCCGAAGGCGAAGAGGACTTTGTGGTAAACGCCATAATGAAGATCAACTCGGAGATCGACGCGGCCTACGTCTTCAGCTCAGGCAAGAACATGGGAGCCTTCAAGGGCGTTGGAAACCCGTCGGTAATCGCGGAGTTCTTCAGGCTCGAAGAGTACGAGGGCCACATCTGGACGGCGCACACCCGTTTCCCGACCAACACGCCGGGCTGGTGGGGCGGAGCGCACCCCTTTACGCTCCTCGACTGGTCGATAGTCCATAACGGCGAGATATCATCCTATGGAATCAACAAAAGATACCTTGAGATGTTCGGCTACAAGCTCTCGCTACTGACCGACACCGAGGTTGTTGCATACCTCTTCGACCTGCTCATTCGCCGCCACGGACTCGACGTCGAAACGGCCTGCACGATTCTTGCTGCACCCTTCTGGAAAGATATAGACGACATGGACCCGGATGAGAAAGAGGCCGTAACAGCGCTAAGGCAGACGTACTCCAGCGCACTCCTTAACGGCCCGTTCTCGCTTCTCTTCGGCCACAAGAACGGCCTGGTCGGAATAAACGACAGAATCAAACTCCGTCCGCTCGTTGCTGCAACGCACAACGACATGGTCTACATGGCTAGCGAAGAGAGCGCAATCAGGGAAATCTGCCCTGAGCCCGACACTGTCTGGGCGCCGCGCGCCGGAGAGCCCGTAATAGTAACGCTCGACGACTGACATAACCGGGCCAAAAGGGCCCTAGAGAATAGAGCAGGTTCACTGCATAGAGAAGAAAACCTGCCGAACCGACAGAGTACTGTCAGCCACTAAAGCCCCCGGACTTTTCAGAGGGAGCAGGAGAGAGAAGAGAATGTTCAAGAGCCAGGCGCTGCCTGAATATCGGGCGACGATAGATACCGATAAATGTATCCGGTGCAAGAGGTGCATACAGAACTGCGGATGGAGTGTCTACTCCTGGGGCGGAGACCGTGTGCAGATAGAGACCTCAAAGTGCGTAAGCTGTCTCAGGTGCTATCACTACTGCCCGACAGAGGCTATAGAGATACTGAAGGAAGAGACCACCTACAAGCCCAACGCGTACTGGAGCTACAACCACATACGCAACATAAAGCGGCAGGCCGAGACCGGCGGTATCCCTCTTATGGGAATGGGCAGCGACAGAGAAGGCATCATACTCTTCGACCACCTGCTCCTAGACGCATGCCAGGTCACCAATCCGTCCATCGACCCGCTTCGCGAACCGATGGAACTGCAGACCTACCTGGGTAAGAAACCGTCGAAGCTGGAGTTCAAGCACGACAAGAAGACCGGCAAGCGCAAGCTCACCACAAAGATGCCGCCGAACTTAAAGCTCACGGCCCCTATTATCTTCTCTCCCATGAGCTACGGCTCCATCAGCTTAAACGCCCAGAAGGTACTGGCGCGCACCGCTAAAGAGTGCGGCATACTGATGAACACGGGTGAAGGCGGGCTGCACGAAGACCTGAAGCCGTATACGTCGAACATAATAGTACAGGTCGCCTCGGGACGCTTCGGCGTGAACCCGGAGTACCTGAACGCCGGAGTTGCCGTAGAGATAAAGATCGGTCAGGGCGCAAAGCCCGGAATCGGCGGCCACTTACCGGGCGAGAAGATCCCGCTCGAAGTTGCAAAGACCCGTATGATACCCGTAGGCACGGATGCGCTTAGCCCCGCGCCTCAGCACGACATCTACTCGATTGAAGACCTTAGGCAGCTCATCTACGCCCTCAAAGAGGCCACGAACTACAAGCCGGTGTCGGTTAAGATAGCGACCGTTCACAACGTTGCAGCGATCGCTTCGGGTATCGTTCGCGCCGGAGCCGACATCGTATACCTCGACGGCTTCAGAGGCGGCACAGGAGCAGCACCCGGAATAATACGCGACCATCTCGGTATACCGATCGAGCACGCGCTCGCAGCCGTTGACGATCGTCTGCGTCAGGAGGGCATAAGGAACGAGGCCTCCATAATAGCCGCAGGCGGAATACGCTCGGCAGCCGACGCGGCAAAAGCGATCGCGCTCGGAGCAGACGCCGTGGCAATAGGTTCTGCCGCGCTACAGACAATGGGCTGTACGATGTGCGGAAAGTGCTACACCGGCAACTGCTCTTGGGGCATAACGACCCAGAGGCCCGAGCTTACCGCACGGCTCGACCCTGAAGTCTACGCTGTGCGTCTGTCTAACCTGATACGCGCATGGGTACACGAACTGATGGAGGTGCTCGGCGCGCTAGGCGTTAATGCCATAGAGAGCCTCAGGGGCAGCCGCGAGAGGCTTCGCGGTATCGGACTCGACGCGCAGACACTCGACATACTCGGCGTAAAACCGGTCGGAAGATAAGCTGTTTCTTGATAACCGGCTCATCGGGTTATTGCTCCAAATTTTACTGATAGAAAGAGGACCTAATGTTTGAAATAGACGCAAAAGGCAAGCACTTTCGCGACCTGAACGCAGAGGTACGCGAGGCCGTTGACAAGGGCGAGAAAGAGATCTCCCTTAAGAACGTGAACGGCCAGTACTACATAGCCACTGGGCTTTGCGGCAAGCTCGACATAACGGTAGAGGGCGTGCCCGGTAACGACCTCTCGGCCTTCATGGACGGCCCGACCGTTACCATAAAGAGCAACGCACAGGACAATATAGCCAACACCATGAACGCCGGAAAGATCATCATTCACGGCAATGCGGGCGACGTGCTCGGATACGGCATGCGCGGCGGCAAGCTCCACATACGCGGAGACGTCGGCTACAGGGTCGGAATTCACATGAAGGGCGCAAAACGGCAGAGTTCGACAATAATCGCCGGAGGCACGGCAGGCGACTTCTTCGGCGAGTACATGGCCGGAGGCGTGCTCATACTCTTGGGGCTAGACAGCGAAGAGAACGCCCCGATAGTCGGCGACTACCTCGGCACCGGCATGCACGGAGGGGCTATCTACATACGGGGCCCCGTTGAGCAGAAGTACTGCGGGGCAGAGGTCGGGGTAATGGAGACCAACGAAGAGGACGCAAAGATTCTAAAGAAGCTCCTGAAAGAGTACTGCGAGGACTTAGACCTGGACCTTGATATGGTCATGAGCAGGCCCTTTAAGAAGCTGATCCCGGTCTCATCTCGTCCGTACGGCAACCTCTACTCCTACTGATCGGTTCCTGTTCCACCACCGGCACACTTTATGCGCCACTCAAAAGGCCTGTCCGACTTCGGACAGGCCTTTTCTTTTGCACCACTCTTTCGCACCCATTCGGCTCTCTCTGTCTCGTAACGCTCGCCCTGCCGGAGAGAGTAACTACAACAGATAAAAACCTATAAGTCCAGCCACTTACCCCCTCTCCGCTCCCCCCTCTTTCCACTGCGTCGTACCCCCTCGGCGCGCGCCATTAACCCCTTGACATAAATGGGTCGAGAACGTAATATATAAGTGGAAAAATGGAGGCTATTTCTGGTGAAAAACTTCGACAATCTTCAAGAGCGGCTGACGCTTCTGCTCAGTAGCTTCGATTCCTTAAGCTCGGAAAATTCCGACCTTAAGAAAAAACTCGGTCTCAAGGAGCTTGAACTCAAGAGCCTGAAGGAGAAGATCGAGAGGCTTGACGCCGACAAATCGGTTGCGCGTGAAAAAGTTACTAATATCCTGCAAAGGATTGAAGGGCTTACACAAAGCGCTTGAGGCGTGACCAGGGGTGTGAAATGAAGAAGGCGATAGAAATACAGATAAACGGCCACAGACTGGTCGTCAAAAGCGCCGAAGGCGACGAACACCTGAGAAACGTCGAAGATTACCTAAACAAGAAGATAGAGGAGGTTAAGGAGAAGACCAAGGCCGCATCAACGCTCGATCTCGCACTACTGGCGGCCTTGAATATAACCGGAGAGGTAATAAAGACAAAAGGGGCTCAGACTGAGATCAAGAAGAGGTCTCAGCAGATGAGCAAAGAGATAAACAGACGGCTCGAACAGGCATAAAGCATTCTCCCCTGCTCTGTTTGTGATTGATTCGTATAATTCAGAACCAATGTAATTCGATTAGGGAGCTTTCCCTGAGTAGTGGACGGCATGCCCCGTAAGGGGACGTCGGCAAACCGCGCACAAGGCACCCACCTGTCAACAGGTTCGAATTTGGGTCGACACGGCAACAGCGGGGAAGATTTTCTACACTTTTACAATAGCAACAACTCGGGGTGCGACTCAATACAGCGGCCCGGCTTATACTTTCGGGCAGAACCCCCGGAGGCCATCTTCAAGCTCTACTTAGACAGAGTCTCTATTTGGCCAGACAGCTTCTTTCTCTACTTAGATCGAAGCGCCCGAGGCTCTACGCTTGTATGTTTCAGTCCCGCTGTATGTACCGACCGCACGTCCGGCTCCTTTTACCGGTGTCCCGTACCTGCGGCCCTGTTCGTCTCTTCTTTTACATCCTCTCCCGAAAGTCTCTCCAAAACCCGGCAGCGCTTCGCCTGCCACCTATTAAATAAAGATTCTTTTTTTCAGCAATAACCGAACACGCCGACACGGACCGATAACGGCAAAGAGGTGTCCCTTGCGCTCTTGCGCCTTACCGTCTAACACGAAGCAGCGGCTAAAGATGGAAAATGCACAGACAAAAGAGAGCCTCAGGCGGCATCTCCTGAAGGCGCGCAATGCACTGGACGCCGAGACCGTTAAAAGCCTCAGCGCTAGAATAGAAGAGCGCCTTGCGGCAACTCTCCGTTTCGCTTCGGCCCGTACGGTCGCGCTCTACTCAGAGCATGCCGGAGAGGTTATGACCGGCTCAGTGCTCCAAAGGGCGCTCGAACTCGGCAAAGAGGTCTACTACCCGGTGATTTCGGGAAAGTCACTGACGTTTCACCGGGTGCGCGCCTTCTCAGAGCTTACGGTCGGCGCATACTCCATACTTACTCCGAGCCCTCTGGTAGTAGCCGAGAACCCGGCAGCCATTGAACTCGACATAGCGATACTTCCCGGCGTTGCCTTTGACGAGGCCGGTACAAGAATAGGCTTTGGCAAGGGTTACTACGACAGAGCGCTCAGCGAGTTGAAGGTCTCTTCAGTGGTTGCGCTCGCGTACGAATTTCAGATAGTTTCGGGCTGGATACCGACCGAGTCGCACGACGCGCCCATGTCGCTGATAGTCACCGAAGAGAGAATTATAGACCTTACCGGGGCAACTTCCGGTACGTAGCACCCGGCCCGCAGACAATGGGCCGACAAATGAACAGACCTCTTGGGAACGCACTATCTGGGGGGTCTGAACCTGAACCCGGCGAACTGCTCTACAGAGCAGGGCGCCTCAACATATAGAGTTACAATGGGGGAAATCTTCACTATGGGTATTTCAACGAGTATCATAGTTGCTGTAGTGGCAGTAGCATCGATAGTAATAGGGCTTGTAATAGGCTTTATCTTAAGGAAAAAAACTGTAGAAGCGGGTAGCGAGGCGGCAAGAAACTCAGCCGAATCGATAATCAAAGAGGCCAAAAAAGAGGCCGCAAATATCAGCAAAGAGGCCGACCTTCAAGCCAAAGACATTCTGTATCAGGGCCGCACCGACTTTGAGGCGGAGTCGAGCACAAGAAAGAAGGAGCTTCAGGCAATAGAGCAGAGAGTGCTCTCGAAAGAGGAGAGCCTCGACAGAAAGTACGAATCCATAGACCGGCGCGAAGGAGAGCTTCTAAAGCGCGAACGCTCCTTCAACCATCAGGAGAAGAGGCTAAAGGAGAAAGAGACCGAGGCGCAGGATATCGTCGCCGAGCAGCGCACCAAGCTCGAAAATATCTCAGGTCTCTCTGGAGAAGACGCAAAGAAGATGATCCTCGACACAATGGAGGCCGAGGCGAAGCTCGAGGCCGGCAAGCTCTTAAAGAGAATAGAAGAGGAGACGCGCGCCGAGAGCGAGAAGAAGGCGAAAGATATACTCAGCCTCGCCATTCAGCGCTACGCCGGAGAGTACGTAATGGAGCGCACGGTCTCTGTCGTCAACCTGCCGAGTGATGAAATGAAGGGCCGCATAATCGGGCGCGAAGGGCGCAACATTCGTGCAATAGAGGCCGCTACCGGAATAGACATTATAATCGACGACACTCCTGAAGCGGTCATCCTCTCAGGGCACAACCCGGTCAGGCGCGAAGTAGCGAAGCTCGCACTCGAACGCCTCATAACCGACGGCAGAATACACCCGGCTCGCATAGAGGAGATAGTCTCGAAGGTTGAGACCGAGGTCGATAAATCGATTATGGAAGCCGGAGAGAGGGCCATCTTCGACACCGGTATGCACGGAATCCACAAAGAGGTTCAGAGGCTGGTTGGAAGGCTAAAGTTCCGCACCAGCTACGCGCAGAACGTCTACTCGCACTCAATAGAAGTCGCCTTCATCTGCGGCATCATGGCCTCGGAACTCGGCATATCGACCAAGACCGCACGCAGGGCCGGACTGCTGCACGACATAGGCAAGGCAGTAGACCACGAGGTAGAGGGGCCGCACGCGGCAATAGGCGCGGAGCTTGCCAAAAAGTACGGAGAGGCGCCGAAGATAGTCTCGGCAATAGGCTCGCACCATAACGACTCGCCGGAGACAATCTACGGTGTGCTCGTACAGGCCGCCGACACGCTCAGCGCCGCACGCCCGGGGGCACGGAGAGAAATGCTCGAGAGCTACGTAAAGAGGCTCGACGATCTTGAGAACATCGCAACCGGATTCCACGGCGTCGACAAGTGCTACGCCCTGCAGGCCGGGCGCGAGATACGCGTAATGGTAGAGAACAACACCATCAACGACGAAGGCGCAGTAGTGCTCTCAAAAGATATAGCGCAGAAGATAGAGCAGGAACTGAGCTATCCGGGCCAAATCAGAGTAACGGTCATCAGAGAGTCACGCGCCGTCGATTACGCCCGCTAACTCCGCGCCGCTAACTCCGCGTTAGGGCGTCCGACTCCGCGTCGGGGCGTGTATTAAAAGTTACCTACAGTTTTCTTGAGCTTAGTTTTAAACTTTTGCAAATTAGCCTGAGAACAGTTTAGACAGATAAACCTTGCTGCAATAGAACAGAAACAGTTTGAGTGAAGAAATAAAAATTCTATTTGTCGGAGATATAATCGGCAAGCCGGGCAGGACGGTCGTAAAGGAGCTGTTGCCCAAGGTCGTCTCGCGCCACATGCCCGACATGGTGATAGCCAACGGCGAGAACAGCGCCGGGGGCTTTGGCATAACGGCTGCTATCTACGATGAGCTGCTCAGGGGCGGCATAGACGTTATCACTACCGGAAACCACGTCTGGGACAGGAAAGAGATCGTAGACCTCTTTCGCTCCAAGGCCGACTCCATAGTTCGGCCCGCCAACTATCCGGCAGGTGTACCGGGCCCCGGTTGGGTTATAAAAGAGACCCCGTCGGGCGTGAAGGTCGGCGTGCTCAACCTGCAAGGCAGGGTCTTTATGCAGAGTATCGACTGCCCCTTCGTCGCAGCTCGCGCGGCCATAGCGGCCATAAAAGAAATTACCCCGATAATCTTCATCGACATGCACGCCGAGACCACGAGCGAGAAGATGGCGCTCGGCTGGTATCTCGACTCAACAGCAAGCGCGGTCATCGGAACCCATACCCACGTACAGACCTCGGATGAGCGCATACTGCCCGGCGGCACGGCCTTTCTAACAGACGCCGGAATGACCGGGCCAATAGACTCGGTAATAGGCATGCAGCGCGAACTCGTGCTCGAACGCTTCTTAACCGGCATGCCGAACCGCTTCGAGGTAGCGTCTAAAGGATTAGAGCTGCAAGGCGCGGTAGTAACAATCGACACGGCTACAGGCAAGGCAACGGCGATAGAGCGTGTAAAAGAACCTATGAAGTAAGTTTTCTGCGGCCCTGAACAAAAAGCTGGAAGAGGCTGACAAGATACCAATAAAGTAAATATAGTTAACTTCTCTAAAACTATTTTTTTAATAGAGAAAATTTTTCAGAAAGAGACCAATGAACGTCAAAGAGCAGCTAGAGGTAATACGTCGCGGATCGACCGCGATAATCTCCGAGGAAGAGCTGGAGAAGAAGCTCGCCAAATCGATTGCAGAGAATAAACCGCTTCGCATAAAGGCGGGCTTCGACCCGACGGCCCCCGACATCCACGTCGGCCATACGGTGCTCATACAGAAGCTGAAACACTTTCAGGATCTCGGCCACCATATACTTCTGCTCATCGGCGACTTTACCGGCATGATCGGCGACCCGACGGGCAAGAACGAGACGCGGCCCCCGCTGACCAAGGAGGACGTCACCGCCAACGCCGCCACCTACACAGAGCAGGTCTTCAAGATACTCGACCGCGAGAAGACCGAGGTGGTCTACAACTCCGAGTGGATGGAACGCCTGACCCCGACCGACATGATCTCGCTGGCCTCTAAGTACACTGTGGCGCGCATGCTTGAGCGCGACGACTTTTCCAAACGATATAAAGAAGGCCGCCCCATCGCCATACACGAATTCCTCTACCCTCTGGTGCAGGGCTATGACT
>JADFVP010000239.1 GCA_015222595.1 Pseudomonadota bacterium | reverse complement strand
GTTCTTCATCGGAGAAGAGACGCGAGATACTCGCTGGCGTCTACGCCGACTGGCACACGCACCTTAGCGGTTATGCCAACTACTTAAGGGTTGTGTCGAGCGGCACATGCGACGATGTCTTCGACATGATAGCCGAAGAGAAGGCCAGAGACAGTTTCGACATAAACCAGCCGACATGGAACCGCGCGCTCTTTATGGCTATGGCGATGAACAACAGAATGGTCTGGACCGAGCGCGGCATAGAGTGGGTGGCTGACACCGTAATTATGCTCGCGCCCATAAACTCCTCTACGGCAGGCCGCCTGCTGAGCACCTTTCAGCACGTGAAAAGCCTCAAGCCCGCACTCGGCAAGAGTGTCGCCGCTGCGCTCAAGCGCGTTGTCTCTGAGGTCAGCGTTGAGGCGAGCGCCTCGATAAACGGACAGGCCAAGGCCTACCTTGGTTAAGTATGGGGCGAGGCCGGGGTCGGGAGCATGATAAAGGTAACGGACAAGATAAGCATTGACGAGAGCGAGTTCACCGAAGAGTTCGTCCGCGCAGGCGGGCCCGGCGGGCAGCACGTCAACAAGGTCTCTACAGCCGTGCAGCTCCGGTTCGATATTCCGGGCTCCAAACTCCCTAATGATGTAAAGCTTTGCCTTAAGCGTCTTGGCGGGGCCAGGGTCAGCACAGAAGGTGTGCTGATCTTGTCGTCACGAAGCCACAGAAGTAGGGAGAGGAACAGAGAGGCAGCGATAGAGCGGCTCGTGGCCCTTGTAAGGCGCGCGACCGAAAGGCCGAGGGCGCGCATCAAGACCCGACCATCTAGAGCGAAGCGCGCAAAGAGAATGGACACGAAGACAAAGCACGGCAAGTTGAAGAAGAGCCGAGGCAGAGTCCGCCCCGACGACTAGGCCGGTGGGCCTGTTTTATTAGGTACCCCTGGTGTCGGTTGATTCTATCTAGGTTTTTTTGGTACCCTGCACCCGGTCGGGTGTTTTATGTCTGCACCCTGAGGGTGATCTATGTCTGGTACTTTCGGAACTGTTTGGTTGTATCTAGGTTAATCCGGAACCCGTTAAACTTGCCCTACTCGCTCATCTCCTCAAGCTCTTCCCACCGGGCGTACGCCTCTTCGAGTCTCTTGGTTATTTTCTCTGCGCGTGCTTTGGACTTTTCGGCTGCTGCCTCTTTATAAAAGTCGGGCTTTGCCATCAGCGCGTAAAGCTCAACTTGCTCGGCCTCAAGCCGCTCTATCTCTGCCGGCAGCTCCTTTAGCTCTCTTGTCTCGTTGAAGCCGAGCTTTGTTTTGCTCTTCTCCCTCTTGACTTTGCCCTGTTTTGCTTCGGTCTTTTTCGCCGCGTCCTTTGTGGCAGCCTCGGTGCCTGTTTCAGCGCCAGTGCCTGTTTTAGTGTTATTGGACTTGGCGGGCTTGCCGGAGTCCGGTCTCTGCCTGAGCCAGTCGTCGTACCCGCCGACGTATTCGTTTATCTGAGCAGCGCCGTCCACCTCTTCGAAGACTATGGTCGAAGTGACTACGTTATTTAAAAAAGCGCGGTCGTGGCTGACTATCAAGACCGTACCTCTGTAGCCGAGCAGCAACTCCTCCAAGAGATCGAGCGTCTCTGAGTCTAGGTCGTTCGTCGGTTCGTCCATCACGAGCACGTTCGAGGCGCGCGCAAAGAGCTTGGCCAAGAGAAGCCTGTTGCGCTCTCCCCCGGAGAGCACCTTCACGGGCGTGCGCGCCCTTGAGGGAGCAAAGAGAAAGTCTTGCAGGTAGCTTACCGAGTGGCGCGGCTTGCCGTCTATTATCACCTGATCCGTGCCGTCGAAGAGGTTTTCCATAATCGACTTCTCTTCGTCGAGCGCGCCCCTGTGCTGGTCGAAGTACGAGACCTCCAAATTGGTCCCTAAGCGAACCGCTCCGGCAGTTGGCGTAAGTGTTCCGAGCAGGAGCTTTAAGAGCGTGGTCTTTCCGGCGCCGTTGGGGCCTATTACGCCTATCTTGTCGCCGCGCATTATCGTGGCCGAGAAGTTCTCTACTACCGGTCCGCCGCTGTCATACGAAAAGCCGATACCCTCGGCCTCCACCACCAGAGAGCCCGAACGCGAGGAGTCGTGGAGCAGAATCTTCGCAGTGCCCTCGACGTCGCGTCTCTTTCTCCGCTCCGTTCGCATCTCTTTCAAGGCGGTTACGCGCCCCTCGTTACGGGTGCGCCGGGCCTGTATGCCCTTTCGTATCCATTTCTCTTCTTCGGCCAGTTTTTTATCGAAGAGCCTGTTCTGTTCGGTCTCCGCATGCGTCTGGTGCTCTTTGCGCTCCAGATACGTCCGGTAGTCGCACTGCCAACTCGTAAGGCGTCCCCGGTCGAGTTCTATTATGCGGGTCGCAAGCCGAGCGAGCAGCATCCGGTCATGCGTTATAAAGAGGAGCGTGCCTGAAAAACCGAGCAGAAAGCGTTCGAGCCAGTCGATCGATTCGATGTCCAGGTGGTTCGTCGGTTCGTCGAGCAGCAGAAGGTCCGGGTCGGAGACGAGGGCGCGAGCAAGGAGCACCCTGCGCTTTAGTCCGCCCGAAAGCTCTTCGTACCGTTTTTCTTCAGGAAGGCCGAGTCTCGTTATTACGCTCTCTACCCGTTGGTGTGCGCTCCAGCCGCCTGCTACTTCAAGCGCGTGCTGAACAGTCTCCAACTCTTCGAGCGCACCGGTCTCTCCTGCGCCTACACGGACCGAGAGCGTGTGGTACTTGCCGATTAGTTCTCCTTCCGGGCCGAGCCCGCCGGTGATCACCTCGAAGAGGC
>JADFVP010000238.1 GCA_015222595.1 Pseudomonadota bacterium | reverse complement strand
GTTACAAAGGCCGGATTAACGGTGTTTGCCGGAGGAGTCTGGCCCGAAGTCGTAGTGGCGCCGAAGACATCGGCCATAGATTCGGTACCGGTCTGATAATCGATTCCCCACTGTATACCGAGATCACGCGCAAAGCTCGTTGACGCTTCTACTATGCGTGCCTCTATAAGCACCTGAGGTATCGGCGTGTCGAGCTTTGCAATCAACTCTCTGGCCGCCTCAATACCGGATGGTATATCCTTTATTATGAGGGTATTGGTCCGGCTCTCCGAGCTGACGGTTCCCCTCTTCGACAGCACGCTCTTCACCTGGGTAATCAGTCCGTCGGTGGTTGCGTAGCTGATCGGAACGAACTCTAACACAAGAGGCTCTAGCTGCTCCTGCGCCTTAAAGGCCGCGAGCGACTCCTCCCTCTCTTTGTTTATCTTAGCAGCCGGAGCGACTCTTACGACATTGCCCTCCTGGATCATGTCGAGCCCCTTGCTCCTGAGGATTATATCGAAGGCCTGATCCCACGGAACATTTTTGAGCCTGAGCGAGATGCTGCCCTTAACGTCATCAGAGGCTATTATATTGAGGTCCGATACTTCGGCAAGCAGCCTGAGCACGTCCGTAATATTCGCCTCCATCATATCGAGGTCTATCTTTACGCCACTGTACTTTGCTTCGTCCGCACCCGTCTCTTCGGTGCTAGCCTCTTCATCCTCTGCTACCGTCTCTTCGGCAACCGCTGTCTTTGCTGCGGCCATGGGCACTGGAATCGGCTCAAAATCTACGGCTATACGGTTTCCGGTCTGCTCTATATTATAGGTAGCCTTCTGCTGCAACCGTACAAGAACACGCACCTGGCTTGGCTCGTCGTTCTCAAGGTACGAACTGACTGAGGCCACCGGGGTACCGAGACGCGACGCATCCAATGTACGCACAAACTCTTCGGCTATCTCCGCATTCTCAACATCAAAGACAACGGTCATCTTGTCTTTAGAGGCCTTTACCTTCAGTTCGACAGCCTCTGTGCTCTTAACAATAACCCTGCCCTTTGCACCGGAGCCGAGGCCTATCTTCTTAAAGTCAACGAGATTTACCATCGGCAGAATAACCACTGGGACCGGTTCCGAAGCCTCTTCGACCACGACAGCGGCAACCTCTTCAACAATCTCCTCGGTCTCTTCCGCTACGGGCTCCATGACTACAGCCGCTACCTCTTCAACTACTACAGCAACCGGCTCTTCAACCAACTCAACCGCAGGCTCCTCGACCATAGCAACTTCAAGACCTCTGGCTGCCTCGGCCTCTTCAACTACCGCGACCTCTTCAACCGGAACGTCCGCAGGCTCCTCGGCCATAAGTTCTTCGCCGTTGTCCACCTCTCCAAAGGTCAACAACAGGTTCTGCCCCTCCTTCTCTATCATATAAGGAGGAATCTCAGTTCCATACGTATCAAAGACAAGCCTTACCTTTTCAGGATGGCGTCCGATCCTTACCCTCTTGACGAAGTTATCGTCACCATTCACTCTCTGCGTGCCCGACAGGTTGTCTAGACCCCAGACGTCTACGACTATGCGCGCAGGGCTCTCTATCTCAAAGGCATTATAACGGCCTATGGTTCCGTCGGCGCCGATATTCACTATTGCTCTGTCGGCTCCGCTAGATACCTCAACGGATGTAATGGCGGACGCGGGCGCTGCAGGTTCTGCGGCTGCCTCTTCTACAACAACCTCTTCGGCCTCTGCCTCTTCAGCAGCCTCCTCATCGGTTCCGAGCAGTTCTGAGAGGTCTGCAACGACCTTGTCCTCTTCCTGCAAGGCCTTTACATACGGCCACCCGCTCTCCTGAACCTCTACGCCATCCTCAGGTTCTTCTCTCAGCATAACAAGAATACTGCTCTCGCTACTCTGCACGTCGTGATCTATACCGTCCTTAAGGGCTATGATAACCCTTCCTATCCGCTCGTCTCCGCCGTAGGTAATTGCGGAAATGTCCTTGATGTAGTAGTTATCAACCGTGGTATGCGGCTCTATGCTGTCAAGTTCTATGTCCGGCAGATCTACTATAAGCCTTGGAGGATCCGAGAGTCTGAAGACCGTATAGCGAACGGCGCCAGAGGTGGAGATTAACACCCTGTCGCCTGCCCCGGCCACACTGACCGACTCTACAATGACCCGCTCTATAACCTCTTCATCCGGTATAACCGCCTCTGCAGCCATTTCGTTCGGGGGCTCTTCAAGTACGGCATCGACATCTTCTTTAACGCTGGTAGATGCGCACCCGGTGAAGAGTAGCATTACACCGAAGAGCAGGCCGAAAAGACCGAGACTCAAGCGTCTGTGCAATTTTGGTAAAAACATAAGCCCTCCGTAAACTGACGTGGATTCTTTTTGATATCTATACCCTTTGAACTCCAAGGGAAGGGGCCGTACTTATACCCCGTTAAAAACCTTTACCCTCCGGGCTCGCGCAAAACAGTTTCAACGCCGGAGGAGCAGCTACAACAGTAGAAACGTTAGTTGGAAATAGGCAACATCAAAGCAGTATCGCTCGACGAGACAACCTTTCCGGAACTGTTATAGCTGTTTTCTCGAACAGTAAGGCCCATATTATCTATCCTAATAACCTTACCGCCCCTTGTACCAACCATGTCGCCTTTTCTTACTATATACCTTTTGCTGTCAGGCGCCTGAAGCAGGGCATAGGAACTCTCGGAGCCGACAACTACGGCGAGCAACCTGAAGAGGCTGATCGCACAGCACTCAAGCGGGCCCCTAAGCTCCTCTTCGGTCTCCACACCTTTTCTGACGATTATATGACTCAGAAACGGATTGTTCTCCGGCCCCTTAGCCATCATCTCGCGCTCCATGCTCTTTATCTTTGCCTTTTTCTCCTTGGCAAGATTGACCTTGGGAGCAACCTTAACCTTGGCTCTCTTCGGCTTCCACTCCTCTTCGGGCGCTTTTGAGCCGCACGAAACAAGGAACATCGGCAACACCAGCAGGACTATTAAAATTTTAGGCCAACTATTCATCTATGAGCCTCTATTTCTTCTTCTTAGGCTTCTTCTTGCCGGGCTTACCACCCGGCTTCGCCTTGACAAACCTAAAGGTGGTCGCAGTAAATGTTGCCTTTAAAGTAGGTATCCGTTCCTGGTGGCCGGAAGAGGTTATCTTCATGCCACTCAGGTTGACTATTCTTGGCAGAGTGCCTATCTTCATACTGAAGTCGTAGAGGCTCTCATATCTTCCCTCGACCGCCATCTTTATCGGTATATTGGCATAAAAGCCTTTATTGACCTCGCGTCCCGGTTTAAAGAGCAGCAACTTCAATCCTGCCTTCTCGCCTACGTCGCTTATAGAGTCGATCAGGTCGGGTATCTCTTTCTGATTCGGCAGCTGCGCTACCGCGTTCTTCAACTTCTTCTCAAGCTCAACCTTCTCCGCACGGTACTTAGGTATGTCGGAAGCAATCATTCTGCTCTCGTTGAGCTTCTTGATCAACTGCGAATACTCGCCCTTGAGCTTCGTGATCTTCTCGTACTTAGGCGCCGTCATGAACCAGTAAATAGCCGCAACTATGGCAACGTTGATACCAACAAGTATCAACACCTTCTTGCCTGTCGAGAGCTTCATTACTGCATCTGTATTGAGAGTAAGCGCCATATCTTATCGAGGCCTGTCGGCCTGCTCCTTTAAAATTACCTGACTAGCTTGAGTACGAAGTTCACCACATCGGTCTTGGTCTCTTTCTCCAGCGCCCTCTTGGCAACATCAAGCTCTACGCTCTTGATCTGAGGAAACTTCGCAAGCCGTCTCATGAACTCGGCCATATCTTCGTCATTTTCCGCATAGCCTGTAAGGCTTACAACTGAGCCTTTGTCGGTAATGGATTTGAGCCATACCTTCTCAGGGCGCGACATTTCAATTATACGGAAGAGTATCACCGGACCGGTACGCGCCGACTCCAGATTCTTGATTATCTTGAGC
>JADFVP010000237.1 GCA_015222595.1 Pseudomonadota bacterium | reverse complement strand
TTTCTATGCTGCCACAATTTTATCGTGCGTCTTTTTTTCTTCGTCCGTCGGCAGAGCCAAGGTTGCGGAAGCGGGGCGCTGCTCATAGATATTTTTACTACTCATAGACACTTTTACCGTACCGGACCGGTGCACTAAAAGAGTCCGCGCGCCCAGCCTTTTTTGCCCTTCTGCTCCGCCAGAATCTCCTCGATCTCACTCTTTCCGACAGCAACGGTTGTAACGCTCTCGCGCTTCTTGTTCTTTGCCCTCGTATTGGCCCCGGCCTCCAATAGCACCCGAAGCGTCTCGATGTGCCCCTCTTTGGCCGCCAGAATGAGCGGAGTATTTCCGTTGTCGTTCTTTGCGTCCATACCTGCGCCCTCTCTCTTCAAGAGCAGTTTTACCACAACCGTATTGCCCTGTTTCGCAGCGAGGCTTATAGCCCTGTTGCCGTGCGCGCTACGAGCGTCTATGTTCGCTCCGGCGTGCAGCAGCTCTTTAACTATCTCCGCGTGCCCAAGGTAGGAGGCCCTTAAGAGCACGGTATTGCCGCTCGGCCCCTTCTGCTCGGTCCCGGCTCTCTTGGCCAGCAGCAACCGCACAGCATCTTTCGTTCCCTCCTCGACAGCGTACCAGAGTGCGGTCTTGCCCTCTTTGTTTGTTGCGTTCACGTCCGCGCCGTTGGCTACCAGGAGACCTATAGTCCTTTGAAGCCCGCGCCGGGAGGCGATCATAAGAGGCGTCTGCCCCGAGTCATTTCCGAGACGAGTATCCGCTCCGTTAAAGATAAGCTCAGCCGCACTTCTATCGTCCCCGGAACGCAATGCGTAGAGCAGGGCCGAAGAGCCGCTCTTGTCGAGCCCGTCCACATCAACTCCGTTTACAAGCAGATGTTTCAGAACCTTTGGGCGCCCATGCTCGGCAGCCCAGAGCAACGGCGCCTTACCGCCGGGGCCCGTTCTGTTCAGATCCGCTCCGGCCTTTATCAGTTCTTTCACTACCGGCAGGTGTCCCTGCCATACGGCCCTCGTTAAGAGCGTATGCCCTTCCGGGCCGCGCGCATTCACATTAGCGCCCTTCTTTATGAGCAGCTGCACGACATCTAGCTGCCCGCGCCATGCCCCGACCATTATCGGCGACCAGCCGTCGTAGAGGAGCGCCTCTTTTCCTGCCTTAGCTACCCTTCTGTTCGCGCGCTTAACGTCCTTAAGCGTAACTCTCTTGACCTTCCTCTTGCCCTTCTTTTCAAGGTGCGCCCCCTTGGCCAACAGCCTCTTCACAACCGCCTTCTGCTTTCTTTTGGCCGCAACCGCCACAGCGGTCTCGCCCTTCTTGTTCTTTGCAGATATTGCGGCTTTGCGGCCGAGCAGCGCATGCACTGCTTTAAGATGCCCCTTTGCCGAAGCGATAATGAGCGGCGTGTTGCCGTCTCTGTCACGCGAATTTACCCCGGCTCCCGCTCTTGTCAGCTCTTTTATGCTCTTAACGTGGCCGCCCTTTGTCGCCAGCAGCAGCGCATTGTCGCCAACCTTGTCCTTTAATTCTACCTTTGCGCCACCGTCCAGAAGAGCGCGTACGACCGCGTCGTGCCCCTCTGAAGCCGCCTCCATAAGAGCGGTTCTTCCGTACCGGTCTGCGCTGTTTATTTTGGCTTTCTCTTTAAGAATGCTGCGTACCAGTTTTATCCGGCCACTGGCTGCGTGCCACCTGAGGGCCTCTTCGGCGTCGCGCCCGCTTGCGTACCGAGAGCTGCTCTCGGCCTTCAATATCTTTTTAAGTCGCGCCCCGGCCCTAGCATGCTCCTTTGAGGCCGCCTTCCGGTACCACGCTATCGCGCGCTCTCTGTTTTGTTTCGTGCCGAGCCCGTTCTCGTACATAGTTCCAAGCGCGTACTGCGCCTTGGCGTGTCCGCCTTTGGCCGCTCTGCTCATCCACGTAAATGCGGCTCTATTGTTCTTGGCCACACCGCGCCCGGAACGGTAGAATCCAGCTAACTGGTACTGCGCCTCTGCATTGCCCTTGGCCGCAAACGGTTTTAACAGCCTGGCGGCACGCGCGTATTCCCGTACCCGCACCGCCTGCTTCACTTCGTCGAGTGCGCGTTCGTCACCGGCCGTAGCCGTGGTCGCCAGAACGAGCGCCACTAACAGCGCCATTAATAGCGACACAAGTAGAGTCTGGCAGAAAGTAGCAACAGCGCGTCCTCTCTGCCTCTCAAGCTCCGGGGTCATCTCTGAAGTCATCTCTTCGCTCAACTCCTCTACCTTGTCCCGTAACGGGTTTCGACATTGATGCCGACGTCTTTCAGGAACGCCGTCGGGAGTATGCCGCCCGCATTGACTATGACATCGTCGTTATCTATATCGACTCGCGTGCCCGACTCGTCTATCTCTACGCTCGTCTCGTTTATCGACTTTACGTTCGAGTTGAAGTACACCTTCAGGCGACCGGCCTTCTCGGCCTCCTTTACCTTGCGCCTGTTCTTCTCTTTTGCGCGACTGAACGCGCCGCCTCTGTACGATATGGTTACGCTCGTTCCGGGCTCTTCAGAGATAGATATCGCAGCTTCGAGCGCAGAGTCGCCCCCGCCTACCACCAGAACCTTGTGGGCGCGGTACTGCTCAGGGTCGATCAGACGGTAGACCACCTTCGGCAGCTCCTCTCCTGCAGCGCCGAGTTTTCGCGGCGTACCCCTGCGGCCTATCGCCAGGAGAACGGTTCTCGTAAGGTAGTTGCCCCGCGTGGTCTTGACTTCGAGCCCTTCGCCCTTTCGAACTATGCTCTCGACGCGCTCCTTGTACTTTATCTTCACTCCCGTATCGCGCTCCACCTTCTGCCAGAACTCGAGCAGCTTCTCCTTGGTGGTCTCCGTGAATTTGACACTGCCGTACATTGGCAAGTCCACTGGCGCGGTCATCACTATCTTCTGTCTCGGAAAGTTGTAGACCGTGCCCCCTAGCGAATCCTGCTCAACCGTTACGCACCTGAGCTTGTTCTCCAGAGCGTAGAGCGACGCGGCAAAACCGGCCGGGCCCGCCCCTACTACCAGAACGTCGAGCATCTCTCCTGTGCCTATGCCATCGACTCCCTTTATCGACTCCATTGCCTCGGTGCCCTGCGTAATCGCATTTCTAACGAGCCCCATGCCTCCAAGCTCTCCGGCGATATAGACACCCGGCACATCGGTTTCAAAGGAGGGCGTAACGACCGGAATCTCCACACCACGACGCTCGGTTCCAAAGACAAGCGTTATTGCGTCAGCCGGACAGGCCTTCTGGCAGGCGCCGTGGCCGATACAGTCGGTCGGGTTTATCAGGTGCGACTTGCCGTCGATGAGCCCAAGAACCTGATGGCCCGGATGTTCCGGGCAGGCCTCTACGCAGGAGCCGCAGCCGAGGCAACGGTTATGGTTGATTACAGGGTGCAGAGACGCCGGCTCCACAAGGCCCGCTTCTACTGCCTCGTCGCGCGCACGCACGGCAACCCTCTTCTTGCTCGCCTTCAAGCCAATATAAAGGCCCCAGACGATGAGCAAAGGGATCAAATAGATCCAAAATCCGAGAATTCCTGAATTGAACATACGAATAACCTATTTTGAAAGACCGCTTGGCCTAAATACACACAACAAAGAGACCGCCAGCGTTATAGTAACTCTGGCGGCCCGGCTGACATAGGAGTATTGCCATAAAGATCAAAGACTTAACTCCCTTAGTTCCGTTGCTCTGCGGCGCAGGGTTTCCCATGCGTTGCTCTTTTACAGAGACGTAATTTTCGATTTTTGCGCCGGTTAAAGAACTTCGACTCCCAGCTTAGTCAATAATATAACATATGTGGTGTCAAAAAAGTGACCTAACGCACTAAATCGTAAAAGATATCCAGTTCTTTGGTCTATTTTGCACTTAAAGTACGAAAAAGGACCCAAGGCCATTAAATTCCGGGGCTATATGGTCTCTTTAGAGTATATGCCCGGTAACAGAGGGGATAATCCACTAAGACTTCTATCTAGATGTTGCGGCCTCTTTTTGGCCTTACGCAACTCGACTCCAGAGAAGACCAACCTCTTTTATCCCTATAAAATTATCCGTTGCGCTGTTACAGAGTACCTATAAAAAAGAGTCGGCCTAACTAACTGTTGAGACAATGCTCAAATTTGGTCAAATAGTAGGTTGACGAGCGACCCCAAAGTGTATTAACTTAAAATTGACTAAAGAACACCCGCAAATCAAAGGTCTGAAAATGAGCTATCTTAAAAAAATTGGTACGGCCCTTCTTTTTATTGCCTTGTTTAATATAATATCGGTGACGTCGTGGCATCACTGTAGTCCTCTTTTCGCCGATGACCAGGTGACGTCAACGCTCAACCAAGAACTGTTGAACGAAAAACTGACAGAGGAAATAACGCAGTTACGCATTGATAACAACTCTTGGAACTATCCTGCCTTGGGGACATTTGTTACCGCACTTGTTGCGATTATCGGTGTTTTCGTAACGCTTTCCAAGCTGGCTAATGACAGGCGTCTCGAACAGGAACGGAGAAAGGACGAGCATGATCAGGGCGTGGCGGAGAGGCACCAGGAACGGGAGCGAAGAAGAGCCGAAGATAATCAGAGATTTGAGGATAACCGCCTTGCACGTATGCAGAGAGAGAAAGAGGATCTCCGGTGGGCAGAGGAGAGCCGCCTTGCGCGCGAGCAAAGAGAGGCCGACAGC
>JADFVP010000236.1 GCA_015222595.1 Pseudomonadota bacterium | reverse complement strand
TCGAGGTCTTTTGGGCTCAAGTCCGGCAGCCGCTCTATGTGGCGTATGGTATCGTAGCCCATGTAGCCGATAGCGCCGCCTGAGAAGCGGGCAACGCCCTCTATCTCTACCGCCTTGTACCGGGCCATGATCTCGCGGAGCACTTCAATGGGGTCGCCCTCCACCTCGCGTTTTTCACCATCTTCTGTTATCTCTACCTTGCGGCCCCTGCTTTTCAAGGTCATGCGGGGCGCGGTGCCGAGCAGGCTGTAGCGGCCCCACTTCTCTCCGCCCTCTACGCTCTCGAAAAGAAATGCGTTCTCTCCGGCAGAAATCTTCATAAGCGCCGAGACAGGGGTGTCGGTGTCGGCGAGGATTTCCCTGTAGACGGGTACGATGTTGCCGGTGCCCGAAAGCTCTTTAAACTTCTCTAAGTTTGGGTAATAACAGGACTTTTTCATAAGTTAATTAAAGTAACATAGAGCCCGGCGGTAGTCAATAGAACTCGGATTCGCTCCTGTTGTGAAGATGGCCGGTAAGAGGGGTTTATTTTAGAAGTAGGTACCGGCAGCAGGCTGCTGAGCGGGGGCGAAAAAATATGCTACAGGTATCGTCAGAATGTGCCGTAATAATAGCAGTAAGGCAATAGAGTTCCGGGGTGATTTACCAGAACAACTTCTTAGACACTCAAAATAAAACCTGAAACCCTTGACGCAAGTCGAGCGGTACTATAACGTGTGAGGCTATGGCTAACTATGCTGCTATAATTCTTGGTGCAGGCAAGGGCACCAGGATGAAGTCCGAGGTTCCGAAGGTGCTGCACGAGGTTGCGGGCACTCCAATGCTCGGCCACGTGCTCGGCGCCCTGAAAGAGCTGAAGGTCAAGAGAACGGTCGTTGTTGTGGGCCACGGCTCCGAGAGCGTACGAGAGGGTTTCGCCGACTCCGGCGTTGAGTTCGTAGAGCAGACCGCCCAGCTCGGCACAGGCCACGCGGTTATGAGCGCCATGGGCGCGCTAAAGGGCTTTAAGGGCAAGGTGCTGGTGCTCTCCGGAGATGTTCCTCTTATTACGTCCGCAACGCTCCGCGGCTTGTTGCGCGTTCACAAAAAAGGGCGGGGCGAGGGTGAGGCGGCGCTCAGTTTCGTCTCGGCCATACTCCACGACGCTACCGGTTACGGCAGGGTTACGAGGGGAGCAAATAACGCAATTACCTCTATTGTCGAGCAGAAGGACTGCACGCCGGTCGAGAGGCTGATAAACGAGATAAATACCGGTCTCTACCTGTTCGATTCCGAATTTCTATTTAAAAATATTAAGAAACTCAAGACCGCGAATGCGCAGGGCGAGTACTACCTGCCGGACCTGATTGGAATTGCTGTTGCCGAGGGTAGGCCCGTCAGGGCGCTGACCCACATGGATGTGCTCGAGGTAATGGGCGTGAACAACAGGGTGGAGCTTGCGAGGGCCACAGCCATTATGCGCATCAGGATTCTAAAGGAGCTGATGCTCTCTGGCGTGACGATAATAGATCCGGGCGCAACCTATATAGATGCCTCCGTTCGCGTTGGCAAAGATACGGTTATCTCTCCCGGAGTTCATCTGAAGGGCTCTACGGTTATAGGCGCGGGGTGCGTGATAGAAGAGGGCGTAAAGATCGTTGACTCGCGGATAGGCGACGGAAGTATAGTAAAGAGCAGCTCTGTGGTAGAGGCCAGCCGTGTTGGTTGTTACGCGCGCATAGGGCCTTTTGCGCATCTGCGGCCCGGCAACAGTCTCAGCGACGACGTTCGCATAGGCAACTTCGTAGAGCTTAAAAAGTGCAAGGTAGGCCGGGGCAGCAAGGCCGGCCACTTGAGTTATCTGGGCGATGCGGTGATTGGCAAGGACGTAAACATAGGCGCCGGCACTATTACATGCAACTACGACGGAAAGAACAAGTTTGTCACCACCATTGCCGATAACGTCTTTGTTGGCAGCGACTCTCAGTTGGTAGCCCCTGTTAAGGTAGGCAAAAACGCCTATGTCGGCAGCGGCACCACGGTAACCAAAGACGTGCCCGCCGGTGCGCTTGTTGTGGCCAGAGTGGAGCAGAAGATTAAGAAGGGCTGGGTCGCCAAGAAGGGGCGTATGGCCGAGAGCGTTAAAAAGAGTGTTCGCAAGAGCGCCAGTCGGAGCCGTAAGAAAATAAAAAGGGGCAAGTAGCGTATGTGCGGAATAGTCGGATATACAGGTACACGAGATGCCGTAGACGTTCTTCTCGGAGGATTGAAGAAACTTGAGTACCGGGGGTACGACTCTGCCGGAATCGCCGTGATGAAGGGCTCCGATATAGAGCTTCGCCGGAGTGTGGGCAAGTTGAACAACTTGACTATGGAGATACTGAAGCGTCCGCTCTCTGCGCACACCGGCATAGGCCATACCAGATGGGCCACGCACGGACGGCCCAGCGAGCAGAACGCGCACCCGCACCTCGAAGGCGGCGTGGCCGTTGTCCATAACGGTATTATAGAGAACTACCTTATTCTAAAAGACGAGCTTAAGGCCTCTGGCGCCGAGTTCAAGTCCGAGACCGACACAGAGATACTGAGCCACCTTATACAGCGCGCTACGGCTGAAGGCATGAGCCTTGCCGAAGCAGTACGGAGCGCGGTAAAACGCATAAAGGGAACCTTTGCGCTGCTCGCGCTGAGCGAGAAGGAGCCGGGCACTATAATAGGCGCACGCCTTGAGTGCCCGATGATAGTCGGAGTCGGCGAGAACGAGACCATAATTTCTTCCGACATTCCGGCAATACTCGACGTTACCCGCAGCGCGGTCTTTCTGCACGACGGCGACATGGTCTCTATAACCGGCGGCGAGGTGGAGATAACCGATTTCGAGGGAAATATAGTAGAGAGAAAACCGACCAACATAAACTGGAGCCCGGTTATGGCGGAGAAGGGCGGATACCGTCACTTTATGCTCAAAGAGATAAATGAGCAGCCGCGCGCCGTTACCGATACCTTCAGGGGGCAGGTTGCCGAAGAGACTGGAGAGGTCTTCTTCGACGGCTTTGATGTCGACCTCGATAGCGTGCAGAGGATCTATATTCTCGCATGCGGTACTTCGTGGCACGCGGCTCTTACCGGCAAGTATATCTTCGAGGAGTTCTGCCGCATTCCGACCGAGGTGGATCTTGCCTCGGAGTTCCGGTACCGCAACCCGCTGGTCTCGGACTCTACGCTCGTAATAGCCATTTCCCAGTCCGGCGAAACCGCCGACACGCTTGCCGCCGTTAAGGAGGCGAAGCGCAAGGGTGCGTCCGTTATCTCTATCTGCAACGTAATGGAGTCGAGCCTGACGCGCGAAACGGACTGGACCTTTATGACGCACGCGGGCCCCGAGATAGGTGTGGCCTCTACCAAGGCCTTTACAACACAGCTTACCGCGCTCTACCTGCTTGCAGTCTTCTTTGGCCGTACCATCGGTACGCTCGATGAGGAGCGCACAAAGGAGCTTATTCACGAACTTGTTAAGATACCGAAGAAGATTGAGACGATACTCGACTCGGCCGACTACATAGAGGCCATGGCCCGCAGGTACTTCCACTTCCGCGACTTTATCTACATCGGTAGAGGCATAAACTTTCCGATTGCGTTAGAGGGGGCTCTGAAGCTGAAGGAGATTTCGTATATCCATGCCGAGGGGTATGCGGCAGGCGAGATGAAGCACGGCCCTATTGCGCTTATCGACGAGGAGATGCCTGTGGTGGCCCTTGCGCCTAAAGACGCGACGTACGCAAAGATGCTCGGCAACATGGAGGAGGTGCATGCGCGCCTGGGCTCGATAATAGCTATAGTTAACGAAGGGGACACCGAGGCATCGAGTAGGGCCGACGATTTTATTACGATCCCGGAGACCTCCGTTCACCTGACACCCATCCTCATCTCCGTGCCGCTCCAGATCCTCGCCTACCACATAGCGGTAATGAAGGGCACGGACGTGGACCAGCCCCGCAACCTCGCCAAGTCCGTTACGGTAGAGTAGCTCCTTTCCCCCCAACCCATCTATCTCCGAGACCTGTTACTTTGCCCTTTAGCCCTGCGGGGTTTTTATTGGGTATACTTGCCATTACAAGTGCCGGGGTCTGTATTTGTTCATCTTGCCTTTGTAAGCCTTCGGGGTTTATACTGTCTACATTATGCCTCTATTAATTTTTTCGCCTCTTTTTCGTTGGTAGGCATGTTTTGGGCAGCGTCCAAGTTACTCTTATATATGGAAAGAATGGTCAAAAGATGGAAGTCGGCTTTTCGTACCACCTTATACTCGTGCCAATAGCCTACCTGCTCGGCTCCGTGCCTTTCGGGCTTATGGTCGCCAGAGCCATGGGGGGTGCGGACCCCCGGAGCGTCGGCTCCGGCAACATTGGCGCTACGAACGTCCGCCGGAGCGCGGGTAAGGGCGCAGGGATCATAACCCTCTGTCTCGATTTTTTTAAAGGCTTCGCGCCTGTCTATGTTGCGTGGTATCTCGGCGCGGCGCCCTTTGCGTTAAGTCTCGTAGCATTCGCTGCTGTTATCGGCCATGTTTTGCCGGTCTTCACTCGTTTTAAGGGCGGCAAGGGCGTTGCAACGGCCTGCGGGGTCTTCGGGGCAATCTCGCCCGGAGCAGCTGTCCTTGTGGTGCTCTCGTTCGTGTTGATTGTTGCGTTCAAAAGGTACGTCTCGCTCGGCTCCATAGTAGGCGCGTCCCTTATGCCGGTCTTCCTCTCTCTTATGCCCGGAACCAGGCACTTTACGGTGGTCGGCGTTGCAGTGGCTGTGGTGATCATAATAAGACACCGCGACAACATAAAAAGGTTGGCCGCAGGCACCGAGAACAGGGTCTGACTTATCTTGACGTAAGCCCGCAATTACTGTTAAAATTGAGTCCCTTACCAATAAAATTACGAATACGCGAGCGCCTTTGCGCTTGAGTCGGCTTTTTTAGAGAAACTCATTTTTTAGATATGCCGTATTGATAATTCCCTTACGGGTAGAACGGAGGCAGAAGTGAAGTGCGTTATAATGGCCGGAGGTTTCGGCACGAGGTTAAGGCCCTTAACGAACAGTATGCCAAAGCCGATGGTGCCGATGGTCAATCGGCCTATCATGGAGCATATTGTCGATCTTCTAAAAGAGAACTCGATAAATGAGCTAACGGCGCTGCTCTACTTTCAGCCCGAGACCATAACCGACTACTTCGGTGACGGGAGCGACTTCGGCGTAAAGTTCGACTACGTGACCGCCACCAGCGATCTGGGCACCGCAGGCGCGGTGGGCGCGGCCATGAGGGGCTTTAAGGGCAAGGACTCTGCGCTCGTTATTTCTGGCGACGTGCTTACCGACATCGATATCTCCGAGGCGATGGCATTTCATAAAAAGAAGAAGGCGATAGCCACAATAGTCCTTACGCGTGTTGAGAACCCGCTCGCCTTCGGCATAGTCATAACCGACGAGAAGGGCAGGATAACCCGCTTTCTCGAAAAGCCGGGCTGGGGCGAGGTCTTCAGCGACACAATCAACACCGGCATCTATATACTAGACCGCAAGGTGCTCGACTACCTGCCTGAGGGTGAGGAGTTCGACTTCAGCAAAGACCTCTTTCCGATACTCCTTAAGGAGGACAAGCCGATCTACGGCTACGTTGCCGACGGTTACTGGAAGGATGTCGGGAGCCTGGACGAGTACCGGCAGGCGAACATGGATATAATAGAGGGGCGCGTCAAGGTCAATATTCCGGGAGATAAAGTAGAGGGCAGGGAAGTTTGGACCGGCTCTGAAACCCGCGTTGACTTCACCTCTTCGCTCGAAGGCAGGGTGGTTATCGGGGACAACTGCAAGGTTGAGGCAGAGACTCGGATAGTCAACTCCTCTCTAGGCTCCGGGGTTACGGTCGAGGAGGGCGCAGTTATCATAGATTCTGTTTTGTGGGACGGTGTCCGCGTTGGGCGCGGGGCGAAGATACAAGAGAACGTGATCGGCCACAATACCGATATAGGCTCCGGGGCGCACCTTGCAGAGAATGTGGTCGTCAGCGACGACTGCTCCATAGGGCGCAACGCCACGGTAAAGGCGAACGTAAAGATTTGGCCGCACAAGATGGTGGACGACGACGCCGTGTTGGCCTCTTCGTTGGTGTGGGGGCAGAAGTGGACCAAGAACATCTTCTCGACCTACGGGGTGACGGGGCTAGCCAATATCGAACTGAGCCCCGATTTTGCGGCAAAGCTCGGCGCGGCATACGGCGCGACGCTCGAAAAGGGTTCGTACGTCTCGACATCGCGCGATGCGCACAAGACCTCTCGCATGATAAACAGGGCGGTTATGACAGGCATACTCTCGACGGGTGTTAACGTGCACGACTACGGGGTTACGCCGATGCCGGTCTGCAGGCTGCTCTCCAGAGGCGGGGCCGAAGTAGGGGGCATCCATACGCGCCGCTCTCCGTTCGACCCGTTGTTGCTCGACCTCAAGTTCTTCGACTCCGTCGGGCTCGATCTCCATCCGGGGTTTGAGAAGAATATAGAGCGGCTCTTTTCGCGCGAAGATTACCGCCGGGTTCCTATCGAAGAGACCGGAGAGATGGTATTTCCGATCCACGGCTTCGAGTACTACGAGAATGCCTTTATGACCGCTGTTGACGCTTCGGTTATACGAGATGCGAAGTTCAAGATAGTGCTGGATTACTCTTACGGAAGCTCCTCGCGGATTTTCCCGTCGATCCTTGGCCGTCTCGGCTGCGAGGTCATTGCGCTTAACGCCAACCTCGACGGCACAAAGGTAACGCGTACTGCCGAAGAGTTCGATAAAGCGATCGCCCAGCTCTCAAATATCGTTCGCTCCGTCGGGGCCGACGTCGGCATGCTCTTAGACGCAGGAGGCGAGAAGATCTTTCTGGTAGACGACGCCGGAGAGATAATAGACGGAGACACCGCGCTCAACATCGTTACGCTTCTAACGCTCAAGTGCTCAAAAGAGGCGGGCATCGAGGGCTCAATAGCCGTACCCGTCACCTCGTCGGGCGCAATAGACCGGTTGGCCAAGACATACGGCTTCAGTGTTATGAGAACGAAGACAAGCGCGCGCGGCCTTATGGAGGCGGCGAGCGAAGCGGACGTTATCTTTGTCGGCGAGCCGAGCGGCGGGTTTATCTTCCCGCAGTTCCAGCCTAACTTCGACGGTATGTACGCTATAGCGAAAATTCTTGAAATGCTCGCTATTCAGGACGTGCGCTTACACAGGCTGATACGCGAACTGCCGCCGTCTATAATACTCAAAGACAGAGTGGCCTGCGCCTTTGAGAACAAGGGGCGCGTGATGCGCAAACTCGCCGAGGATTCTACCGGCAAGAACACCACGCTCTTGGACGGCATAAGGATAAACTTCAAAGAGAACTGGGTGGCGGCGTATCCGAGCCAGGACAGGCCGTACTTTCTAATAGTCGCCGAGGCGGCCACCGAGGGTGCCGCTAAAGAGCTGATAGACCGGTACTCAGAGAAGATTCGCGAATACCAGTCGGCCTAGAGCGCGCGCTTTCAGGGCACTTTAGGAGTTTGGGGAGACTTTTGTCTCTGGTAAGTATTGGGCTCTTTTTTTAGGAGCTAGAAAACAGTGACGCTTTAAATTCCTAAGCCTGACGGTTTGGATTTTTTTATTTCATCTTTTACCCTGTTCGCGGCTTCGGCCGCGTTCGGTTTTAAGGAGTCGATTTTATGATAAGCGATCTTGGCGGCGGCGACACAACGGAGCTGCTCTCAATGGTGGTAGGCCCTTTGGACGTAGCCTGTTACGTCTACTGGGACGTTGAAACGCGCGAGGCCTTTGTTATCGATCCGGGCGGAGACACCGACAGAATACTCTCGGCGCTAAAAGATAAATCGATAGAGGCCAAGTTCATACTCAACACCCACGGCCACTTCGACCACGTAGGCGGCAACGGGGCCGTTAAGGCCGAGACCGGTGCGCAGATATGCATCAATAAGGCGGATGCGGTGCTGTACTCCGAGGCCGAGGAGCGCGGCGCAATCTTCGGGGTGCCGACCGTGTCGCAGCCCATGCCCGACATCTACTTTCAAGACGGCGCAAAGTTCTCGCTCGGCTCCATTACGCTCGAGGTTATCTACACGCCGGGGCACACCCCCGGAGGAGTTTCGCTCTACTCCGAGTCCGACCGGCTGCTCTTTACCGGAGATACGCTCTTCGCGGGCTCAATAGGCAGAACCGATCTTGAGGGAGGCTCCTTCGATACACTTATGGAATCTATAAAGAGCCGCATACTTCCGCTAGACGATTCGGTGCGAGTGCTCCCCGGCCACGGGCCCGATACGACCGTAGGCGAAGAGCGCGAGAGTAACGCCTTTATCGTAAATATTCGCCTTTAGAGGTTTTTTAGATGGAACTGAAGTCAAAGAGAATAATGCTTGGTGTCACCGGCGGCATAGCCGCCTACAAGGCGTTGGAACTTACTCGACTATTCATTCGAGCAGGGGCTACGGTGCGCCCTGTTATGACGCGCGCGGCAGCTGAGTTCATCACGCCGCTCTCCCTTTCCACATTAGCGCGCTCAAAGGTTCACACCAACATGTTCGACGCGAACGAGGAGTTCGATATAGACCACATCTCGCTCGCCCAGGAGTGCGACATAATTGTGGTGGCCCCGGCCACGGCCAACATTATAGCCAAGGCCGCAGCGGGAATCGCCGACGATCTGCTCTCGACCATAATCGCCGCAGCTACCGTGCCGGTTCTCTTTGCACCTGCAATGAATACCGCTATGTGGGAGAGCCCGATACTGCAGGCCAATATAAGACGACTCTCCGGGCTAGGTTTTCATTTTGTCGAGCCCGCCAGTGG
>JADFVP010000235.1 GCA_015222595.1 Pseudomonadota bacterium | reverse complement strand
GTGCAACGGCCATTAACACAGCCTTCGTAGACGCTGCCGAGTTCCTTACCGACCTCTGGGGCGGCTTCAGGGTGATACACCAGACCGGTGAGCAGGGTTACGAGCAGGTAAAAGAGGCGTATCAGAGAAAGAAGCTGAAGGTGGAGGTTCATAGCTTTATAGAGGACATGGCAAGCGCGTACGGCGCGGCAGACCTTGTTATATGCAGGGCCGGGGCAACGTCGATTGCAGAGATTACGGCCTTCGGGCTCGCCTCCATACTGGTTCCGTATCCGTTCGCTTCGGACAACCATCAGGAGGTGAACGGCAGGTGTCTGGAGGAGGCCGGGGCAGCCGTGATGATTATTCAGGACAGGCTTACGGGCAGAGTTATGGCGGACGCGGTGCGCTCCTTCTGCACGGACGGAGAACGGCTTAAAGAGATTAGTGCAAAGGCTTGTGAGTTCGGGCGGCCCGGCGCGGCAAAGCGGATAGCGGAAGATTTCGTGTCGTTACTCGGCTCTTAACTATTTGATTATTTAGATTACTTAGAACCGAAGAGAGGATTGTTAAATGTACAGAGGACGGATCAAGAGGATCCACTTTATAGGCATCGGGGGCTCGGGCATGAACGGCATAGCCGAGGTGCTTATCAATATGGGCTACGAGATAACGGGCTCGGATCTCGCCGAGTCCGAGACGACCAGAAGGCTCAAGAGTCTTGGGGCGGTTATCGCGCTCGGCCACGAAGGCTGCAACGTCAGGGGCGCGCAATGCGTCGTCTACTCCTCTGCCGTAAAAAAAGATAACCCGGAGATCCGCGAAGCGACCTCCAGACAGATACCGATAATACCGAGGGCCGAGATGCTGGCCGAACTTATGAGGTTAAAGTACGGTGTGGCCATTGCAGGCACGCACGGTAAGACTACAACCACTTCGATGGTCGCCTCCGTGCTCGCCGCAGCCGACATAGACCCGACGGTCGTAACGGGCGGCAGGCTCAACTCCATAGGGGCCAACGCAAAGCTCGGCAGCAGCGACTTTTTAGTAGCAGAGGCGGATGAGTCTGACGGCAGTTTCCTGAAACTCGCCCCGACCATTGCGGTCGTTACGAACATAGACCGCGAGCATATGGATCACTACTCCGGCATGGAAGAGGTCAAGCAGTCCTTTGTGGACTTTATGAACAAGGTGCCGTTTTACGGCTGCGCGGTGATCTGTCTCGACCATCCGGTGCTGCAGTCGCTCATTCCGTCGGTAACGCGCCGGAAGGTAACGTATGGACTCAGCGCGCAGAGCGACGTGCATGCAAGTGATCTGAAGTTCGATAAGATGAAGTCCACTTTTACGCTCTGGTACGGTACGAAGAAGATGGGCACGGTGGCGCTCAATATGCCGGGCGAGCACAACGTCTACAACGCACTCGCCTCGGTCGCAGTGGCGCGCGAACTCGGTGTAGACTTCGAATTCATTCGCGCCGGGCTAGAAGATTTTTCCGGGGTGCAGCGGAGGTTTCAGGTTATAGGCTCCGAGGGCGGCGTTACGGTCGTTGACGATTACGGTCACCACCCAGAAGAGATACGCGCCGTGCTCGCTGCAGCTACAGCCGGTTGGTCAAAGCCGGTCACCGTGGTCTTTCAGCCCCACAGGCATAGCCGCACGCGAGATCTTTTCGATGACTTTATCCCGGTCTTTAACGACGCGGCGCGCCTTGTAATAACGGATATATATGCGGCAGGCGAGGAGCCTGTGGAGGGCGTAAGCGCAGAGGCCCTTTATAAGTCGATCAAGGAGCACGGCCACAAAGACGCGCACTATATCGGCGCGCTCGACTCTGTTGCGCCGTACCTCGACTCCGTGCTTCTCGCAGGCGAGATGGTCTTGACACTCGGGGCCGGAGACGTCTGGAAGGTAGGCAGGGAACTTGTTGAACTGCTCGGTAAGAGAGAGGTCCTGAAGATAAAATGAGATATTACGATAAATTGCTTTCCGCTCTCTCATCTCTACCTTTACGGAGGCCCTGAATGGGTACCCAGTACTCGCTCTTTTTTATTCAGAGGTTCAAAGGCAAGGTGCTCTTCAATGTTCCGATGAGCGACCATACCTCGTTCAGGGTCGGCGGGCCGGCCGACGTTATGGCCTTTCCGCAAGACGACGGAGACCTGAAGGAGCTTCTGAACTTCGCAGAGTCCAAGCGGTTCAAGTACTACGTGCTCGGAGGCGGAAGTAACGTACTGGTACGCGACGGCGGCATAAGGGGCATAGTGGTCAACATGGCCGACGGCTTCGGAGAGATCGTATGGCAAGACGACACGAGAGCCGTTGTGGGTGTCGGCGTTAAGCTCTCGACGCTTCTGGCAGAGTGTGCTGAGCGGGGCCTTAGCGGCGTTGAGTTCGTGGCCGGAATACCCGGCACGGTCGGCGGGGCGGTAACCATGAACGCCGGTGCGTACGGCTTTGAGATGAAGGGCGTGGTGGAGGGCGTAGAGTTTGTCGGGCGCAAGGGCAAGCGCGGTTTTCTGCCCGCAGCTGAGATGGGTTTTGAGTATCGGAAGACCGATATGCCCAAGGGCACGGTTGCAGTGCGCGTACAGATGGCGTTTGCAAAGGCCGACCCGGAGGAAATAAAAGAGAAGGTGGAGAGCTACCGCCGGAGACGCAAGGCCACAAGCTCAGTCGGTTTCCCGAATGCCGGTTCGGTCTTTAGAAATCCTGAGGGCCGGATAGCCGGACGCCTCATCGACGAGGCCGGGCTCAAGGGCTTCAGGTGCGGAGAGGCCGAGGTCTCGGATGTTCACGCAAATTATATAATCAACCGTGG
>JADFVP010000234.1 GCA_015222595.1 Pseudomonadota bacterium | reverse complement strand
GTAAAGCCGGACGAAGCGGTGCTGGTCTTTACCGACCTGATAAACAAGACAGAGGTTCTCTCTGACGCGGTGCGCGCGCGGCGCGAGACATTACAAAGAATAGCCGAAGAGGTGGCAGAGGCCGGAAGAGCACACTGCAAAGTGACATACCTTGAGTTCACGGCGCTCGGAGGGCACGGCAAAGAGCCGCCGGAAGTAGCCTGGGTGGCGGCCTTTGGCGAGGGCACTGTCGGTGCGCTTAAAGAGGCGTCGCTGCTCGATAAAATTCTCGACAAGACGGCAACTGTTAAAGAGGCCGAGGAGGCGGAAAAGATAGTACGAGCACACGCCAAGCCCCCGGCGGCCATCGTTGCGCTCTCTAACTTTTCCAGTTCGCACACTCGTTTCAGAGACTTTCTTACCCGGTGCTGCTCTGTCAGGTACGCCTCCATGCCGAACTTCGAAGAGTCTATGCTAGAGGGCGTAATGAGGGCTGACTGGTCCGAGGTGGAGCGGTGTACGCTGTCGCTCTGCTCTCTTATGGAGGGAACCGAGTCCGTTGAAGTTACCTCCCCCAACGGAACCTCTATAAGCTTCTCGATCGCGGGACGCCCGGTCCAGCCGGACACGGGCATACTGACCGCACCCGGAACCTTCGGAAACCTTCCGGCAGGCGAGGCCTTTACGGCCCCTGTAGAGGGCAGCGCAAACGGCACGCTGGTGCTTGAGTGGGCCCCGACCAGAAAACTGGATTCGCCCGTTACGCTCACAATCGTAGACGGCATAGCGACGAGCGTTGAAGGCACGGAAGAGTACACAGAGGTGCTCCGAGCAAAGCTCGCGGAGAACAGGCTGTTTGGCAACATAGCGGAGCTTGGTATCGGCACGAACTCATGCGCCACGCGGCCCGACAATATTTTAGAGACCGAGAAGATATTAGGCTCAATTCATATTGCCCTCGGAGACAACTCGAGCTTCGGCGGCAAGGTAAGCGTGCCGTTCCATCAGGACTTTATCTTCTTTAAGCCCACGATGACGGCTGTTAAAAGCAATGGTGAGAGGGTAACGGTGCTTGATGCCGGAGCGCCGAAGTTTTAATAGGCGGTCCGGCATCTTATTGCAGGCCGAGATTTTAGTCGGCGCTCTAAACTATAATGCAGGCCCAGGTTTTAATAAGTATTACAGCAACACCCCGGCGATACTCGCAGTCATAAAGCCTGCCAGAAGCCCTGCCAGAAGCGCCTTCATGCTAAGTGACGCTACAAGGCTCTTGCGCTCCGGAGCCACGGTGCCTATGCCTCCGATGAGTATCGCTATGGAGCCGAAGTTGGCGAAGCTGCAAAGCGCGTATGTGGCAATTGCTGCTCCGCGCCCTGAGAGCCCCCCTGCCGTTATCATGCCCTGCATCTTCTGGTAACTTATGAACTCGTTGAAGAGCACCTTTATTCCCAACAGTTCGCCGACCGAGGCGCACTCTCTCCACGGCACACCCATCACCCACGCGACCGGCATAAAGAGATAGCCGGAGATCGTCGCAAACGAAGTACCCGTAAACTTCAGCATGTAGTCGAGCATGCCGATGAGCGCGACAAAGGCGAGCAACATCGCGCCTATGGTGAGTGCGAGCTTAAGCCCGTCTGCCGCGCCGTTGGCTGCAGCCTCTATCACGTTTACGTCACTGCTCTTCAGGCTCTCTTTCATCGCCCCTGAGGTAACAGGAACTTCGGTCTCAGGGACCATTATCTTCGAGATGGCTATTGCCGCTGGCGCGCTCATTACAGAGGCCGCAAGCAGGTGCCCCGCGCTTGCGCCGAAGCTGACGTAGACTGCCATTACAGAGCCGGCAATGGTGGACATAAAGCAGACCATGACGGTAAACAGCTCGGAGCGCGTCATCTTGCGCAGGTACTCTTTTATTGCGGTAGTAGACTCTATGCCCATAAAGACGAACATCGCGGCCATAAGGGCCTCGGCGCCTGAGACCTTCATGGTTCTCTCCATAACCCACGCCATTGCGCGCACCACAACGGACACTATCCGTAGGTAGTAGAGCACTCCCATTAAAGAAGAGACGAAGATAATAGTTGGAAGAACCTTGAAGGCGACGATCGCGCCGATCTCGAAGTCCGAGACTAAAGAGCCGAAGAGGAAGCGCGAGCCGTAGTCGGTAAAGTCGAGCAGGCTGGTCATAACGACGCGGGCGGCGTCGAATACGAGCAGGCCTAAAGAGGTGCGGAGTATAAAGAGCGCAAGAAGTATCTGAAGAGCAAAGCCCCAGACAACTATCCTCCAGTCAATCTTTCTCCTGTTCTCAGAGAAGACCCAGGCTATGGCTACAAAGAGCACGAGCCCGATAATACCTGTAAATCTTTCCATAAATAAGAGATACCTGTAAGTCGATTCAGGCTGAAGTGGCAGAAAATAGAGGGCCTGAAAAGGCCTACTCGCCGATTATCTTAACTAATACCCGCTTCTTTCTTCTGCCGTCGAACTCGCCGTAGAAGACTTGTTCCCACGGGCCGAGGTCGAGCCGCCCGCCGGTAATAGCGACCACCACCTCGCGCCCCATTATCTGCCGCTTCAGGTGCGCGTCTCCGTTATCTTCTCCCGTAAGGTTATGGTCGTACTGCGAGAGCGGTTCGTGCGGAGCGAGCCGCTCGAGCCACTTCTCATAGTCGCCGTGCAGCCCGCGCTCGTCGTCGTTTATAAAGACCGAAGCGGTTATGTGCATGGCGTTAACGAGCACCAGCCCCTCGGCTACTCCGCTCTCCGTTACGGAAGCGCTGACCTCCGGGGTAATATTTACAAAGCCCCTTCTGGTCGGGATATTGAAGAACAGCTCTTTTCTGTGACTCTTCATAAGAGACTTTCCTGTTTATATTTATTCCTACTTCTGATGACACCCAAGACAGAGAAAACTTCCCTCGTTCGATGTCGAGAGCATGGGGTCTGCGCCGCCTTCGGCGCGCTCTGCTGCGAGTGTCTCGTGGTTGGCCTTTGAGTACGCAACATGGCAGGTAGTGCAGCCTACGTACCGGTTGCCCTTGCCGACAAGTTTAATGGCCGGGCCAAGCAAAGAGGCGGGCGTAAGGCCCGGATTCGCACTCGAAGCCGCTACGTAGTCGAGCCCCAGCGGGTGGTTGCACCCTGCGGCGTGGCAGACGCGAGCCGGGTTTGCCGGGTCTACCGTGGTCTCGTGGCACTCTATGCACTCCGCGCTCTTTGCGTCGATATCCAGAGCTTCGGCAGCGGTGGAAAGAGACAAGAACACGAAAAATGCGCCAAATAAAATCTTGTAATATAAACCGTTCATCATAGAG
>JADFVP010000044.1 GCA_015222595.1 Pseudomonadota bacterium | reverse complement strand
GTGTTGGTGTGGTGAGGCGTGTGACAGAAGATACAGATCTCGGTCGTGTTCGGGGTTACAACGTGCTCACCGAATCCACCAAGGTTATGCCTGGAGGTACCGATTCCGTTTGCTGCATCACCAACTGCGTATGCGTTGGAAGCCTTCTCGTAGGTACCTGCAGAAGCTGAGCCGGCCATTACGAGTCCGAGGGAAGCTGCGAGAGCGATGGCTAAAAATCTTTTCATGTGTGTACTCCTTTCGAGAGTAAATAAAAAACGTTTGATACTGCCTTTGATTCCATCGGCATTTTTTTTAAATAAAAAAAATGCCAGCTATACTACCCATACCTACGTCGGTAGTACTGCGGCATTCATCGCCTGTTAACCCCTGTGACCCGTCGTGAGACTCGGAGGTCGTGCTCTATGGTTAACAGTATACATGCGTGTCTATTAAAATTAGATTAAGAGAGCAAAGAAATGTAGGGCCACCCTGTTTTTGTCTTCATACTGTTATTTTTCCCTTTAAAATCGGTCAGTTCTGACACAAAAAAACAGACCCGCACCTCCCCGGATTAATAGTCAGGGTGCACTGAACGCTTTTTAGCTCTAATCTTTTAATCTTATGAACCCCGAAAAGCGTGATTACGGCCTCGAAGACCGGTTACAGAGCAGAGTTGCTCTGCAGGGAGAGCTGGCCGGGGATAGTTGGGCAGTACTGGAGCGGTGAGAAGCTTGAACCAGCCAAGGCGCGTTACTCGTTCTTGACGAATTTGAGCGAGGCAGAGTTTATGCAGTACCGCATGCCGGTCGGTTCGGGCCCGTCGGGGAATATATGACCGAGATGTGCGTCACACTTCGCACAGAGCGCCTCCGTGCGCTCCATATAGAGAGTTGTATCCGCGTCCGTTGCTATAGAGGTCTCTGAACCAGGCGCAGTAAAGCTCGGCCAGCCCGTTCCTGAATTGAACTTATCGGTCGAAGAGAAGAGCGGAGCGGAACAACCGGCACAGAGGTACTCACCAGCCTCTTTATTATCATTATACTCTCCGGAGAAGGGCTGCTCGGTACCTCCCTTTCTCATTACCCTGAACTGCTCGTCAGTTAACACCTCTTTCCACTCGGCGTCCGTCTTTTTACTCTTTGGGACCACGACACTCTCCTTGCGCCACACCGATACAGAGACAGGGGTGACAGATAAAAGACTTTGCGTATCTATATGTATCTATATAATGATGCCTCACACCGGAACTCTTCCATATAAGGAGCCATCTATATAAGAGACTTCTACTACACAAGAGGCCGGATACTCATTACTATAGCAGAAAAAAACCGCCCCCGGTCTGCGGTGGCGGTTGATGTAGCGCGGGGCTCTTTATATGACTACCCCTTGCCGATAACTCCGTACAGAACCTTGCTCAGGCTGCCGGTCATATACGGCTTGGCCAGTACTCCAGAAAAACCGTATCGGGCATACTGCGCCATCACAGGATCATTTGAGTAGCCGCTCGACACTATGGCCTGCACATCCGGGTCTATCTCAAGCAGCCGCTTTATAGCCTCGCGCCCCCCCATGCCGCCCGGAATAGTGAGATCCATTATCACGGCATCGTAACCCTTACCGTTTTTAAGCGCCACCCTGTAAGACTCTATTGCGCTCGCTCCGTCCTTTGTCGTCTTAACCTCGTAGCCGAGGTGTTCGAGCATAACAGTAAGCAGCCCTCTTATACCCTTTTCGTCGTCCATAACGAGTATGCGCCCGGTGCCCGGTACCGGCCGAGGGTCTTCAACGCTAAGAGCGGTAACCGGCGCTTTTGTAGCCTTCAGGTAGAGCCTGAAGGTGGTACCTACTCCGGAAGTAGACTCCATGTCGATCCTCCCGCCATGCTTCTTTATAATAGAGTAGGTAGCGGCAAGCCCCAGACCGCTTCCCTCTTTTTTGGTCGTAAAGTACGGGTCGAAGACCTTGGTCCTGTTCTCAGAGTCTATACCGCACCCGTGGTCCTCAACCGTGACCGCAACATACTCTCCGACGGAGAGCTGTAGCGCGGAACCTTCGGACACGGCAATATTTTCACAGATAACGCTTATATCTCCGCCTTCGGGCATAGCCTGGTCGGCATTTATTATAAGGTTGTTTATTACCTGAACGATCTGCCCTTCATCCACCTCCGTGGCCCACAGGTCCTCGGCAACAGAGCAGTCGAACCTGACGTTTGAGCCCCTCAGGGCAAAGAGCGCGGCCGAGCGCACAACGGGACCGAGCGCTACCACGGATTTCACCGGCTCGCCGCCCTTGGAGAAAGTCAGCAGGTGCTGGGTAAGCCCCCTGGCCTGCTCGGTGGCCTTCTCTGCCTCGGCGAGCCTCTTGAAAACAGAGCCTTCGGGGTCTACGGTTATCTTGGCCATAGAGATATTTCCGAGCACCCCCGTCAATATATTATTGAAGTCGTGGGCAATTCCTCCGGCGAGCACCCCGACGGACTCCAGCTTCTGGGCCTTTAGCACCTCGGTCTCTAGCCTGTTACGCTCGGTTACGTCGCTTACCGTACCTATCATCCTTACCGGCTTGCCGTCCTCATCGCACTCTACCTCTCCATTTTGGAGCACGGTTCTCTCTTCGCCGCCGGTGCGGACTATGCGGTGCTCTACCCTGTAGGGCTGAAAACTCTTCAACGCCCGCTCTAGCCGGGCCTCTATAACGGCCCTGTCCTCCGGGTGAACCGTGCCAATGAACAGATCGTAATCTACAGCTACCGACTGCGGGGCGAAACCGAAGACCCGATACGCTTCGTCGGACCAGGTAATCGTGTTGGCAACAATATCCCATGTCCAGTTACCGACATGCGCAATCCTCTGAGCCTCGGCAAGGCTCGCCTCGCTCCGTGTAAGCGCCTCTTCGGCCCGCTTGCGCTCGGTATCGTCAACCTTTACAAAGAGCAGATGCGTGGGCGCGCCCTCACTGCCTAGTATAGACGACACGGTTATAAGCTCCCAGACCGTCTCGCCGCTCTTCTTCTTAAAGCTGGCGTCTCCGTGCCATACGGCACCACCACGCACCTCGGCCAGCAGGTCGGCATAAAAACTTGCAGGCTGAAGCTCGGAGTTGAGCATTGAGATGTTCTGCTCCATGACCGTGCCCAGAGTGTAGCCGAGGTTCTCCGTAAACTTGGGGTTGACGTACTCTATCGTGCCTTCGGTATCGGTAATGATGACCGAAGTCGGTATCTGCTCGATGGCGTGAGAGAGCGTTCTCAGGCCCTTCTCCAGACGCTTATGCTCCGTAATATCGTTTGCCGTACCCTGCCAGCCAATCACACTGCCCTCCGTGTCTACCATCGGCAGCGCGTTGAAAACAAGGTAGACATCGGCTCCGGTCTTTGAGAGGTACGCGGTTTCGTGCCCGCTAACCTCCCCCTCTTCTTTGCTCTCTGAAAAGACCTTGAGGTCGTACGCCGCAGCCTCCGGGGTCTGAAAATCGCTAAAAGGCCTGCCGAGCATCTCTTCTACTGTGTAGTCAAGCGTCTTCTCCCACGCCGGGTTCAGGAAGGTAAAGTTGCCCCCGTTGTCGCACCTCCATATCAGGTTCTGCGAGGTGGTAACAAGATCTCGGTACATCGCCTCCGACTCTTTAAGGGTTTCTTCCATACTCCGGCGTTCGGTGGTGTCTCTTAGCGTGATGCTCAGGTACGCCTCAGGGCCGAGCACAAAACTGTTTACGGTTACTTCTGCGGGAAAGAGAGTGCCGCTCTTCTTCACCCCTTCTAGCTCTACAACCCTGCCCTGCTCTCCCTGTACCCCCGAGTTGAGCAGTGTTGAAACGACGGCCTTGTAGCTGGCAACATACTTTTCAGGCATAAGCCTTGAAAACTTCATGCCGACCAGCTCTTCCGGGCTATAGCCGAAGATTTCACTGGTACGCGGGTTGCCCTCGGTTATGATACCTGAGGAGTCGGCAATTATTATGGAGTCGAGACTCGTGGTATGCACCATGGAGTAGCGCTCTTCACTCTCGCGACGCGCCGTCTCCGCTGCCTTTCTGCTCGTAATTGAATAAGCGGTATACCAGGCACCGGCAACAATAATAGTAAACAGGCAGAGGTAGATGAACAGGAGCCGACGCACAAGCACCCCTGAGTGGAGCGCAAGCGTTCTGCTATCTACAAAAGAGACCAGCTTCCACTTAACAGGAGCCGGACTCTCCAGCACTGGGCTTTCGGTAGAATTTTGGCTGGGAAGGGGGCCGGAGGAGAGAAGGGCATGCTGGTACGGATAGACGGTCTTGAATGTAAAGAGTCCGTTGCTGGTCTCGACCTGCCCGCTCTCGGAGTCAGTTACCAGAAACCACTCTTCTGCGTACCGAGCGGTAAAGCTTGCGCCGTGCCTCTCTTCGAGCAGAAAACCCCACTCGTCTTCAGGTTCCGGGGAGTGGAGCCAGTAGCCTTCTTTGTTGAGCAGCATTGTAGCGCCTGCCCCGTTAACTGCTAAGCGGCTAAGGTGCCGCTTTATATTCACCCCCATATAGTTGAGTACCAGCACGCCATTTTTTTTGCCCGTTTTATCGAAGACGGGCGTGCCGAACCGTATTATCGACCTGAAGGGGCGCTCTACCTCGCCGTGCTCTACATTTAGATCAAAGGACGAGGTATATATCTCATCGAGCCCAAGAACGACCGTCTCCTTAAAGTAGTACCGCTCGGACTTATCTTGCAGATCGGCTCTTGGAACAATAACTGGCTCTCCGTTATTGTACTCTACCCTTACGACCTCGCGGCCATCGAGATCAACGTAGCGGATCTGGTCGTAGAGCTCCTTTCTCTTGCTGAAGGTCCCGAACTCTTCAGCTATATGCTCGATCTCTTCGGGGTTGCTATCTTTATAGATATGGTGCAGGTGTGCTGTCTTGGCAAGAAATATAAGGTCGGTGGCTACTGTGTCGAAGTCGGATATAATGGCCTCGTTCTGAAGGTCGACAAGATTGATCTCCTTGGCCTTAAGTATCTCGAAACCGGCCTTTGTGTCGAGGTGGTAGAAGAGACTCATGATACCGCCCACCAAAATGGCAAGCGGCAGCACGATGGTGACGGCTAACCGTATAACACTCCAGGAGAGGGCTCGAGGCTGTCTGTTCATGATGTCTCTCTATAGAGGCTGCTGTCGCACCGTTGCGACAACAGAAAAAGATGGTTCGGTCGGTCAAAGATGAATAGTGGTACACACATACAAAGGCTCTTCAGCCCGTGAACGCACCGCTTATCATTATGTCGGTAATCTGCATACCGTACTTTAACAAACAGTACTCTAGGAGATAGTCCTTAAAAGCGAGATTAGAGAGGAGGTACTAGAATGACGGGCGGTGCGGATTGACAGGAGCAGCGAGAGCCTGTCAGCGTGCCGTGCTGAAGACGCTTAAAAGGTGCGGCACTACCTGCTTTTTTCGCGAGATAACGCCTTTTAGCTCAAACATCGACTCTTCGAGCTTAGGGTAGCCGAGGTTGTAGATAACCTCTTTTGTGCCGGTAGCGAGCAGGAGCGACGTTCCGCAGACAATATCGGTCACAAGAAGCGTGGAGAGCACAAGCCCCTTCGCCTTCCTGACCTTTACAAGCTCGGCCAAGAGCCCCTCCTTCTCTTCATTCAACTCGTCGAACCCTATAACCTCCACCTGCCCAACGCCGAAAGAGTCTTCACCAGCCTCGAAGACCTTGTGGTCGGCATTGACAACGGCAAAGTGGCCGCGCTTGGCTATACTGGAAGTCGCCGCGAAGATCTCTGTGCCAAAGGCCATATGCTCAAGCCCGGACTTCTCTTCGAGCCACTTGATTATAGCCACATCGCGCTCCGTGGTGGTCGGGGACTTTAAAATAACAGTGTCCGAGAGCACGCCTCCCAGGAGCAGCCCGGCTGTGGCTCTCTTTATCTCAAAAGCGCTGGCCCGGTAAAGCTCCGCCACAAGGGTAGAGGTAGAGCCTACGGGGTCGCAGATAAAGGGTATTGCGTGCGTTGTCTGAAAGTTGCCTATTCTGTGGTGGTCCACAACGCCCTTAATCTCAACCTTCTCGGCTCCGTCTACCGCCTGTGAGAGTTCGTTATGGTCTACGAGTATAAGCCCTGTTGTCGGTTTTTTTAAAAGGCACGACTTTGTTATGAAGCCCTGCATCACGCCATCGGAGTCGAGCACGGCAACCCCGCTCATGGAGGTCAGCCGATGCCGAAGATCGTCAACGAGGGTGTCGGGCAGCACGGAGTCGACCGTGCCGTCGCAAAGAGACGAGGCAGGGGTTGAAAAGCGCAAAAGAAGCGCAGTTGTGGCGGTGTCGTGCGGAGAGACAACTACGCTTACGTTCTTTTTTTGCGCAAGCTCTATCAACTCTTCCGAGGGCCTGAACCCTCCGGATACGACCAGGAGCGCAACGCCCATCCCCACCGCGCGCTTCTGTATCTCCTCTCTGTCGCCGACCACCACTATGCAGTCGCGGGGGTCGCGAAAACTTATTATCTCGACAAAAGAGTTCTCCTGCATCGCCCCGACGTAGACGCCGAGAGTAGCTACTCCCGCACCTAGAAAGTCGTGCACCACCTCGGCCCCTAGCGTCTCTACCATGTTGGCCATTGTGGTCGTAACCTCGCGCGCACCACCGGCCTCCATGCCGCCGATATACCTGTTGGCAAGATCCATAATAGTCAACACGCCTTTGGGGCGGCCCCCGGAATCGAGCACAGGCACGGAGCGCACGCCCTCAACGCGCATCAGGTCCATAACTTTTTGCAACGGAGTCTGCTCCGAGACATGGACTATGCCGGTATTCATAATGTCGCGCGCGCGCGGATAGACGTCGCTTAGGTACTTCGGGGGCTCAACCTTCAGGTAGTCGAAGATAAAGGCGGTCTGCGGATTGAGATCTCCGGCTCTTGCCGGCTCAACGTTGGCCATGCCCTCTGCGCTTCTAAGCTCAGAGAGCGCAACGGCAGAGACGCACGAATCGGTGTCCGGGTTCTTGTGCCCTATTACATATACTGCTTCAACCCTGTCCAAAAAAATCCTCCTGTGCCCTAAACCTCGCTCAGAGCTACTTCCGCGCTGCCTGCTCGCGCTGTCTGGTCGTACTATTCGTCCGGGCTATCCGAGCGTAACGTCTAAGAACATCATAACCACAAAACCTATCATCACCCCTATTGTGGCCTCTTTCTCAAAGCCCTTGCGGTGCGACTCAGGGATTATTTCGTCACTTATAACAAAAAGCATCGCACCTGCCGCAAAACCCAACCCCCATGGCAGAAGCGGCGCGGCTATGCTTACCACACCTGCACCAATCACGCCGCCAATCGGCTCCACAAGACCCGTTAGGAGCGCAATAAAAAGAGCGCGTGAAATCGAGTACCGCTCTCCTATGAGCGCAATCGCTACCACGAGCCCTTCGGGCAGGTTCTGCAGCCCTATGCCGACGGCAAGGGCCACTCCGTTAGCGATGTCGCCGGAACCGAAGCCAACGCCGACGGCGAGCCCTTCGGGGAAGTTATGCAGCGTAATGGCTATTATAAAGAGCCAGACCCGTTTGAGGTTCTTCGGGTCTGCGCCCTCGGGGCCGGATATAAAGTGCTCGTGCGGGGAGTACTTGTCGCTCAACCAGAGAAAAAAACCGCCGATGAACATGCCGACGCCGATAATAAGAGCAGCTCCGGGTTCGCTTCCATAGGTCGTGTGAGCCGCCTCGATTCCCGGCACGATAAGAGAGAATGAGGTGGCCGCAAGCATAACGCCAGCGCCGAAGCCGAGCATTGCATCTTGAAGCCTCTGCGAGATGTTGCGAACAAAGAGCACCGGCAGCGCGCCGACGCCGGTTGCAACGCCTGCTGCCAAAGAAGCGATAAAGCCTAGATAGACAAGAGAAGTACCGCTGAGAATTTCCACCACTCTGTCCATCTTTTTCGGCTCTTTCCCTGTTTACCGGTTACCGGTTACCGGTTACGAACTAATAAATACCGATATCGAGATACGACTTGGCTATCTTCTCTACTGCTATATAGTAGGCTGCTGTCCTGTAGTCCTCAACCTTTTCATTCGTCTCCTTGACCTCGAGTATCTGCTGAAAAGAGGAGCGCATGGTGTCGTCGAGCCCGGAGTTTACAAGATCGAGTTCATCCGGGCCTCTGGCTATCTCACGCATGACCCAGTCCGGCGCTGCCTTGCCGGAGACCTCCTCCATCGCCTTTATTATACAGTGGCCCCGTACCTCGTCGTGCCTTCGCTCCATGCGGCCAAAACGCATATGGCTGAGGTTGCGCACCCACTCGAAGTAACTGACCGCAACACCTCCTGCGTTCATATAGGCGTCTGGCAGTATGACCACGCCGCGCTCGAAAAGTATCTTGTCAGCCTCATAAGTAACGGGGCCGTTGGCGGCCTCTGCAATCAACTTGGCCTGAATGCGCGGTGCATTCTCTTCGGTTATAACGGACTCTATCGCCGCAGGAATAAGTATATCGCAATCTATCTCCAGAAGCTTATGGGCCTCCTGGTGAAATTCGGCGTCCGGGTAGTCCGCAATCCCGCCCGTCTCCTGAATGTAGTTATGGAGCTTCACCGGGTCTATGCCGCCTTCGCAGTAAAGCGCGCCGTTGTACTCGATAACCGCCGTTATAATTACTCCGTCTTGCGAATGCATCAGCTGGGCCGCATTGTAGCCGACATTACCGAACCCCTGAACAACCACCCTCTTGCCCGCAAGGGTTCCCTCAAGCCCCGTCTCCTTAACGCAACCCGGGTGGCGGAAGAACTCGCGCAGCGCGTACTGAACGCCACGGCCCGTCGCCTCCACGCGACCGCGTACGCCTCCTGAGTGGACCGGCTTGCCGGTAACGCAGGCGAGGTAATTTATATCTTCGGGGTAGAGGTGCTTGTAGGTGTCGGCTATCCACGCCATCTCTCTTTGGCCTGTGCCCATGTCAGGTGCCGGCACGTTGACCGCAGGGCTAAGAAAACCCTTTGTGGCCAGCTCTCTGGCAAAGCGGCGGGTTATGCGGCGCATCTCGTCGCGGTCGTACTTGCTGGGATCTATCTTCAGCGCACCTTTGGAGCCGCCGTACGGCACATCGACTATGGCGCACTTATAACTCATAAGAGCGGCTAGCGCCTCGACCTCGTTCTGGTCGGAGTGGATGGAGTAACGGATACCACCCTTCGAAGGCAGCCGGTGGGCCGAGTGGACCGCCCTCCAGCCGGTAAAGACCTCGACCTTGCCCTTTATCTCGACAGGAAAGCGAACAGTAAGAACATTGTTGCAGGACTTTATCGCCTTGGCTATACCGGCATCGAGACCTATTATCTTTATCGCCTT
>JADFVP010000043.1 GCA_015222595.1 Pseudomonadota bacterium | reverse complement strand
GTTAGGTACTATGGTTACGGTAAGTAGTTTCGTTCTGTGCCTGAATGCACCGATACGTAAGGGAGTCTGAAATGACTTACCTGAAAAGAGTCCGGCTTACCTGCTGCCTTGTTGCTCTGGCGCTCTTTCTGAGTATACTTTATAGTGTGGGCGCACGGGCCGAGGGAATTGTAAAGATCTCTCTTGGAGAGCGGGTCTTTACCGCCCGGTGCGCTGTGTGTCATGGAGAGCGCGGCATCGGCACTGAGACAGGCCCGCCGCTGGTTCATAAGATTTACCACCCGAACCACCACGGAGACTTCAGCTTCAATCTAGCCGTTACGAGGGGCGTGCGGGCGCACCACTGGAAGTTCGGTAGTATGGAAAAGGTTGAAGGCGTTACCAGGGCGGAGATAGAGGCGATTATAGAGTACGTTCGCGCTCTTCAGCGCGAGGCGGGAATATACTGATTAGCATAAAGGATAGATGAGATGTCGAGAATCAAGAACAAGCTGCTCGCGCGTATTATAACGCGCTTTCCGGGCCTTGTAGATGTTGAGAAGATGGCAGGCCGGATAGAGCCGATTACTGTAGGGGAGTCGGTCGGTGTAGAGGGCGTTCCGTGGACGCCGGTCACAAAACCACTCAGTGAATCGAAGGTCGCACTTGTCACGACCTCAGGCGTGCATCTGAAGTCCCAAAAACCGTACGACATGGTAGACCCGGACGGAGACCCGACCTACCGTGCCATGCCCGGTGACACCACGCTCGACGACTATATGATAACCCACGACTACTACGACCACACGGACGCCGAGCGCGATATAAACGTGGTCTTGCCGGTTACGCGTCTGGCCGAGCTTGTCGAAGAGGGAGTGCTCGGCTCCGTAGCTCCTGTAAACTACTCCTGCATGGGCCATATAACCGGAGAGCACGTAGAGACGCTGATGAGGGACGCGGCTCCGGAGATTGCCCGAAGCCTCGTGGCCGAAGGTGTAGACGTGGTTATCCTGACACCCGGTTGAGTAACCTGCAATCGGTCCGTCGGACTGATACAACGCGAGATAGAGGCTGCCGGGATACCGACAGTTGCCGTCAGTATTGTGAGGAAGGTTACTGAGGACGTTGGGGCGCCCCGGTCGGTCTTTCTGCACTGGCCGCTCGGCCACCCGATGGGCGAGCCCGGCAACATTGAGCAGCAGACCACGGTGCTTCTTAGCGCACTTAGGGCCCTTGTGGAGATTACTGTTCCGGGTACGATTGTAGATCTTCCGTTCCGCTGGCGCCGGTACGAAGACCTGTCAAACGGTTTCGATATATAGGGCTTGTTTTGGTTGTGAAGTTGGGGCTCTGCTGAGGGTGTTTTTTTTTGACTGGCCGATGACTATCTGGTAATCATACGACCGATCTCTTGTTCCGAGAGCCTGTTGGTGTGGCAGCGCATACAGTCGGCGAGCTTAAAGGCAACACGCCCGTGACACGCCCCGCACGACTCGCCATCTGCCATGCTCTGCATCGTGGCTGCTTTGCTTGCTCCGGGCTCTTTTGCGTACAAAGAGGCGTGGCAGGTGGCGCACTCTATGCCGATGGCGTGGCTCTTGTGCCTGAAGGGCACGGCGCCAATCCACGACGCGACTTCAGGCATCTCAAAGAGCACGGCGCTCGTGCTCTGCTCCGCTATTTTTGCCGCACCCCCTTTAGGCGACCTTGATACAGGTCCGTAACCGCCGCTACCCTTAAGCGCAATCCAGTCGATATCTCCGAAACGGTCTTTTGGCAACTCTGTGTTCTTTAGTTTTTGTGGCGCAAGGCGTCCGCCGAGTTTTCTGGCTATTGCGGCACTCTTGTGCAAGTTGTGCTCTTTGCTGTAGACCTGTCTCTTTTCGCTCTCCGTTCCTGCGTTATGACAGCGGACACAATCTTTCTGTAAGTCGAGCAGCCCGAAGGCGGTCTTCGAATCGTGACACGCGCCACAGTAATTTTTTCTGTGCATCGAAGCTGGTGAGGGGGCCGCGCTAACTGCGCTGCGGTCCATCTTAAAGAGCGAGTCGTGGCAGGCCGAGCACTCGTAGAGCAGCCTGTGGCGCCAGTGCGGAAATACGACCGGGGCTACTCTGTTCTTTGTAAGGCTTTCGGGGTCTGTCCTGTAGAGAATGTTGCCCGGAAACTCTTCGTACGCAGCCCATTTTGCGGCCTCGGCTTCGCGTGCTCTCTCTCGTTCCAGCTCTATCTTTAGCCTTGCTTCTACGGCAAGTAACGGCTCCTCGTCGAAGTTCCAGTGGCTGTGCATGGAGGCCATTGCGTTTGCAATGTCGAGCAACTCCATCCGCTCGTCAAACTCTCTAGTCTCGGCCTCTGCTACCAGGGTGCGAACCACTGCGCGCACCTTGCGCTTGTTCCTGCGCACAACGTTCGTTAGGTGCTGGTTCTGTCCGGCCCTGTAGCCCTCGACGAATTCGCTCAGAAAGTCGCTGTGCGGGGTCTCTGGCAGCTCTAGCGCAGCAGAAGGTGACAAGGAGACGAGCAGCACGAGCGCCGTAGTCGTAACGAGTAAAGTACTAGAGCGCCAAAGCGCCCGGAGAGCAGTAGTTGTGGTATAGAAGATCATATGTCTATATTATCAAACAAGGGGGATTAAAGCTCGGTTAAAAGTCTGTACTAAGCACTTGAACCCGGTAGGCAGAGTTGCACTTACTGCTTGTCGTGGAGTACGAAATACAGTATAAATCTTTTATTGGAAATGGAATACGCTCCTTACTCTATAGCCGGCCTTATTAACGGTAAACATGAACCTATTTGAACATAAGTGCAACAAGCTTCTCTCCGGTCTCTTGCCGGGCCTCTGCCTTGCTCTCTTCGTAGCTCTGCTCTTTCCTGCACGGCTCTTTGCCGTTGGTGCTGACGAGGCCGAGAACATACGGGTCTTCGAACTCGCCTCGCCCTCGGTGGTTAATATAGTAAATAGTACCGTCAGGTACGACTCCTTCTATCGCGCAATTGCTATGGAAGATGTCGGCGCCGGGGTGGTTCTCGACCGAGGGGGGCGGATACTGACGAGCCTCCACCTTATAGAGGGCGCTCAGAAGATTGAAGCCACGTTCTTTGACGGAACCGTGCTGGGCGCGCGCATAGTTGGCGTAGACCGCGACACCGACATAGCGGTCTTGAAAGTTGTGCCTCCGGGCAACGGTAGAACGAAAGACGGCCATGAGCTGCTCGCCCCGCTCCGCTTTGCCGAGACCGAGTTGAAGGTCGGGGCAAAGGTACTAGCCATAGGAAATCCGTTCGGGCTCGAAAAGAGTCTGAGCGTAGGGATAGTGAGTTCCAAGAGCCGGAGAATGAGAGCCGTTAGCGGGTCGGTAATGGAGGGGCTTATTCAGACCGATGCCGCGACCAACCCCGGAAGCTCAGGCGGGCCGCTCCTGAACTCCAACGCAGAGATGGTAGGGCTAAATGCAGCAATCTTTAGCCCAGTGCCGGGCTCGGTCGGCGTTGGCCTCGCAATTCCGGTTGCTACCATCACAAAGTCCCTTGCCAGCCTCGACGCCTTTGTGCCCCGCGTCTGGGTAGGCATTACGGGCCAGGACATGGACTCTCTGCTTGCAGAGCGTATGGAGTTTAAAGAGCCGGGCATTCTCGTCGCATCTGTCTTTGAACAGAGCCCTGCCGGCATTGCAGGCGTAAAGGGCGCGACAGGAATTGTGAATCTCAAGATCAAAAAAGGGCAGTTGCGGATAGCCGTCGGCGGAGACTATATAACCGAGATAGATGGCCATAGGGTAGAGAAGATGGAAGACTTTAACGGACATGTTGCCGGTAAGCGGCCCGGAGCAGTAGTAACTGTCGTGCTCTTAAGAGCTGGCAAGCCCATGGTGGTGGAGGTAACGCTGGAGCCGAGGCCGCGCCTGAAGTGATTCTTTTCTGCTATACTCTCTGAACAGGAGGTTTTTAATGCTTAATCTAAGGCCGGTCATCCCCGGTATTATTCTAGGAATTGCAGGTCTCACATTCGGCATACTCTGGGCCATCTATCTAGAGGTGGGCCACGAGAGCATGCATGAGGGTATGCAGGCTCCTGCGGTGAGCAGTGTTGCGACGAGCAACTCCGCAAGCACGACCCACCTCCATTCCGATGGTAATGCCCACGAGCACGCTGCTAAGAAGGTAGCGCCTGTTGTTGTAGATTCCAGCGCAGGTCATCACGCACCTGTTGGCCATCACTCAGAAGCCGCCGCTACTGCACACCCGCACGACAACCCTCTAGAAGAGAAGGCGCACGAGAGCTTGAAGAAGGGGCACGTGCACGCAATGGGCCTTGGGCTAGTGACGGTCGCCGTCTCTGTGGTAATAGGCCTTCTGGGGGCTTCGAGCGCGATAAAGCTGCTCGGTTCGCTCTGTCTGGGAGTCGGTGGCCTGCTCTACCCGTTATCATGGATAATAATGGGCTTTAAGATTCCGGCCCTTGGGCTAGAGGCTGCCGAGACTGCTATACTGCCCATAGTCGGCGTCGGGGTTGTGCTCATCTTTATAGGTTTTGCGGTAACTCTCTACAGCCTTCTCTGCGCTCTGTTCAGTACCGGAAGAACAGCTGGGTGAGAGGGTTTCTCTACCTTCACCCCGCTGAGAGTGGGCCAGCCCGAAAGCCCTCTTCTACTTCCGTATACTTCAGACACTCGGTGCGCCGTTAAGTCTCTCTTCCGCCTCAAAGTAAATGCCACCTTCCCGTTCTTCAATAACAAAACAATGTGCGTACATTACCTGTGGACTTTTCCTTAGCTGAGCAGCTAAAGATTCACGTTAAATGTACGATATGTAGGTATGGGGGCGTACCGATAACCGTTTCATCTCCTCGGTTGTCATGCAGACGTTCACTCGGTTCTCAACACTTACCCTAAGCCCGATGCCCCTAGTTTAAGCTATGAAGTATGGTGCGTAAATGATTGAAAAGATTGATATAAGTTCACTCCGCATCGGCATGTATGTACAAGGCGTGTCCAAGACCGAAGAGGGTTACGAAGACTTCAAGCGGTTCATTCCTGTTAGGACTACCGAACAGATAGAGCGGTTCATAGAAGACGGCGTCCGGTACGCCTATGTCTTTATGGATGAAGCTGCGGACTCCGTGTCCCCGTTCTGTATGGACGAAAGTCTGCCGGCCGAAGAGAGGTTTTCGGAGAGCACCTATAAAAGCCTTGCTTCGGGAGAGCCTGTACAGGTAGCCGAAGTCGTTAAGGATCATGCCAGTGAAGATCGGCCTCTCGAAGAGTACGTGCATCCGACAGCTGAGAGTCAGGCCCCCGATACTTTTGTCGCCGAGAGCCCCAGAGTAGAAGCGGTCCCGGAGCCGATCCTCAAGGTAGAGTTCAAAGAAGAGATAGACAGAGCCAAGAGCATCAACGAAGAGGCCTTTGCTATCACAAAAGAGTTCATGAACGATGTCAGGGCCGGCAAGGCGCTAGATACCAGCATGACGAAAGAGGTTGTCGTAAGCATAGTAGACAGTATTTTGAGAAATAAAGAGGCGCTACTGAGCCTTGCGAAACTGAAGGACTTCGACGACTATACCTTTACGCACTCGGTCAACGTCTGCATAATTGCAGTTGCCCTCGGCGAATGCATGAACCCGACGAGAGCGCAGCTCTACGACCTAGCCTTGGGCGCTATGCTTCATGATGTAGGGAAGATGAAGGTTCCCGAAAAAATACTGCAAAAGATAACCTCTTTGTCGGAGACCGAGTACCTGGAGGTGAAGAAGCATGTAGACTATTCAACTGAAATCCTGTGCAGCTCTACGGGTATGAGCGACGACACCAGGTGCGCGATACTGCAGCACCACGAGTGGTACAACGGAACCGGTTACCCCAACAAGATTTCCGGCAAGGATATTCACCCGTATGCCAGAATAGTCTCTATAGCCGACTACTACGACGCGCTGACCACGAGAAGGATCTATCGCGACATGCTTATACCGAGCAACGTAATGAAGCGGATCTTTCTTCTGGAGAACGAGAAGTTCGACCCGGAGATGGCCGACAGGTTCATTAAGTGTCTCGGCATCTACCCGTCGGGCAGCTTTGTAGAGATTAATACCGGCGAGGTGGGCGTTGTGAAGGCGACCAACATGTCGAACCTTATGACCCCGATCGTGGCCATGCTCTTCGACAGTAAAAAGCAGTTATACCCCAAGTCCTTTGACATAGACCTGAGCGCGGATGAAGAGAGGCGGATAATAGGCGCAGTTAATCCGGCCCACTTCATGGTCAACTTCGATTCCATCGCCCTGTAAGTTCACCGCTGTAGCGTATCGAAGGGCGAGTGGGCCGCTGTCGCCTTCTCCTCTTCCCCCATCTTCGTCCCCCGCCATAATATACGTTCTGCTTGACAGACGCCCTTTTTTAGATTTTACTATACGTACATAAAAACACTTTCGTGACTGACGGGATTTTCTCGGTGGGCTTAACCACCATGGAGCGAAAGTTATACCGGAGTTGCCGACCGTCTGGGCATTTGTGGGAACTTTTTTTTACAAGAGTTCCCGTATCTGTTCGCACGGTCTTTTTATGTCCGTTGCCGGGCGGCAAACAGTGGTAAGAGTTGCAAAATCAAGAGTAGAAATGACTTGATTATTCGGGTGTTAAAATGGTACTGATAACAATTCAACTCCAAAAAATATTATGGGCTTAAAAACTTTCGACAGAGGCATACACCCGGCTTACAACAAGGAGCTGGCCTCTTCAAAGGCGATTTTATCGGCGGATCTACCCAAGACCGTCGTAATCCCTCTGAGGCAGCATGCCGGTGCGCCCTGTTCGCCGCTTGTCAAGAAGGGCGACGTAGTTACCGAGGGGCAGAAGATCGCCGACGTCGAGGCCTTTGTTTCAGCCCCTATACACGCCTCTATTTCCGGCAAGGTAAAAGAGATAGATCTGTATCAGCACCCGGTCGGTATGAAGGTGCCCTCTATCGTTATAGTAGGGGACGGGGAGAAGAAGGACTGGGGCACCTCCGGCGGGCCCAAGGTCGATCTCTCCTCTCTTAGCGCCGATGCTATTCGTAAAAGTATCCGCGAGCACGGAATCGTCGGAATGGGCGGGGCCGGATTCCCGACGGCGGTAAAGCTCAACGCGCCGAAGGGCAAGGTAATAGATACCATACTCTTGAACGGCTGCGAGTGCGAACCGTACCTTACTGCCGACCACAGGATAATGCTAGAAGAGGCCGAAAAGGTCGTCTGGGGCATGCGCGCGCTTATGAAGGGTGTCGGCGCCAAGAACGGCTTTATCGGAATTGAGGATAACAAGAAGGACGCAACTGCCGCCATCAAGAAGGCGCTTGCAGGTTCTGACGACATAAAAGTTATAGAGCTTCAGACAAAGTATCCGCAGGGCGCGGAGAAGATGCTTATTAAGGCTGCGCTCAACCGCAAGGTTCCCAAGGGCAAACTTCCCCTCGACGTCGGCGTGGTGGTAAATAACGTCGGCACCGCAGCAGCTATCTTCGATGCTCTCAACTACGGTAAACCGCTTATAGAGCGTGTTGTGACCGTTAGCGGCAACGGCGTTAAAGAGCCTAAAAATCTGCTCTGCCGCATAGGTACCTCTTTTGAAGAGGTCTTGAGGCAGTGCGGCGGGCTTAAGGAAGAGGGCGAGTTCGAGGTCTTGAACGGCGGACCGATGATGGGTATCGCGCAGATGCAGCTCGACGTGCCGATCATCAAGGGAACCTCTGGTATAACGGCCCTTATGGGAGACGTTATAAAGCCGAAGAAGTACGAGCCGTGCATCCGGTGCGCAAGCTGCGTAGAGGTCTGCCCGATGGCTCTTATGCCGTACAGGCTCGGAGATTACGGAAAGATGCAGCGCCTCGGAGAATTTAACGGCTGGGGCGGTTTCGACTGCATTGAGTGCGGTTGCTGCTCCTACGTCTGTCCGTCGAAGAGGCCGCTTTTGCAGTGGATACGCCTCGGCAAGCTGAGGATTCGCCAGGAACAGCAGGCCGAGCAGCAGGCGCAGCAGAAGGCCGAGCAGGCCGAGCAGGCCAAACAGGTTATAGAGGCCAAACAGACAGAGGCCGCACCGGAAAAATTCTTTTAGAAGACAACTTTTTAAGTGAGTTCATAGTTCAAGAT
>JADFVP010000233.1 GCA_015222595.1 Pseudomonadota bacterium | reverse complement strand
GTAGTTACCTCTACCCAGACCCCGGCGGCTCTCAGGTTTTCAATGCTGTCGAGCACGGGAGCGAGCCGTGCCCCGCAGACCTTCTTGTAAAACTCTTCGGTAAAGGCCTTTATGTCTACGTTGGCCGCGTCTATTAGACCGGTCATTTCCTTAACACACTCAGGGGTCATGAAGCCGTTTGTTACGAACAGGTTCTTTATTCCCTGCTCGTGGGCGAGCATGGCGGTGTCGTATGCGTATTCGAAGAAGATCGTCGGCTCGGTGTAGGTGTAGGCGATAGAGGAGCACCCAGCGCTTTGTACCCGGCGCACGATCTCAACTGGTGTGGCTGCTGTTCCGGTTATCCTGTTCTCTGCCTTCGGCTTCGGCATCTGAGAGATGGTAAAGTTCTGGCAGTGGAGGCAGCGAAAGTTGCACCCGACGGTAGAGACCGAGTAGGAGGCGGAGCCGGGGAGGTAGTGGAAGAACGGTTTCTTCTCTATCGGGTCTACAGCCTCTGCTATTAGCGAGCCGTAGACCAAGGTGTTGAGCACGCCTCCACTGTTTTCGCGCACGCCGCAGATGCCCTTGTGGCCGTCTGTTATACGGCACCTGTGGGCGCAGAGCATGCACTCGACTGAGCCGTCGTCCTGTGTTTTATAGAGCCGCGCTTCATGCATCACTTGCGTACCTCGGTCTCATTGTTGATCAAACAGTTCAACGGAGTTCATCGGGTCCAGAGCACTCTTGTGATTTTGGTGTCCGCGCTCCACTTATACTCCACCTTCCCGTTGTACGCCTTCTGTATCAGCTGTCCGAGCCGCTGGGCGAACTTGTCGGTGGTGGTCGTTACTTCGATCGCACCGCTGCGCTTGACACTGATATCCATGATGCGGCTGAGCGGGTTGTAGTAGATAGATCGCGTCTCCCTGTTCTTTATCATGCTGACAAGTTCATCGCGGTTCTTCTTTACGAATTCGCCCTTGAGCGTTACGAAGCCTTCTGCAAAACCGTCCTTCATCTTCTGACACGCTGGGCAGAGCACCGTTGCGCACTTCTTCTCAGCCGCTTTTTGCGCTGTCTTCTTAGCCAGGCTCCACCTCTTATTATGGTAGATCGCCGAACATTTCTTGCAGGTTGCCAAGTCGCCGGGACGAACCTTTGACAGGTACGGGTCTTTGGAGTTGTCGATAGATTTCTTGCGGACGCTGCGGTTGGGTGACATGCGATTACCTCCCATAGATAGAGTTGGATAGAACTGTCCGAATAAAGAGAGAAGTCCAGATACGACTTTTTATGAAAAAGGTGTGTGTCTACACAACTATCATACCACATTTGGGGGAGAGTTTTTTGAGTGTTAAGGTAAGTGTCGAGAGGGCATAGAAGGTTGCGTGGCCTGCGATACAGAGTTACAAGATAGAAAAATAGGCAGGGCGGCAATATCTGTCATTATGAAGCCTCTGTCTTAAATGGAGACGCGCTGCCGGTTGCTGAGCGCGTAAAGGCTTTTCGGTAGCGGTACGCGGTCGCACCAGGGAGGTAGCCACGCAGACGCTGAGAGTTCTTTAAAGGTTATCTCTTTACAGATTCTCTTTGTAAAGTTTTTCCTTGTTCTTGTTGTAGGTCTCTTTGCCGACGCTGTATGCGCTCTTGAAGTCGTCTTTCTTTTCACCAAGAATATCTTTTACCGTATCGGAGGAGCCGCTGAGCCGGCTCTTGGCATCCTGTATTTTGTCTCTTGCCCAATCCTCGGCGTCGTCCATGCCGTCTCTCAGTTTCTTGCGTGTCTCGTGTCCCGAATCCGGTGCGTAGAGCAGAGCAATACCGGCTCCGATAATACCGCCAAGAGCAAAGGCTAAAAGGGTGCTTGTCTTGTCATTCGCCATCGGTCTCTCCTTCGTTTGTCTCTGTTTTTTTCTTTATGAGCTGCTTCATACCTACTTCAAGGCCGAGCAGCGTGCTGAGCATCGTAATGAGCGGGGTTCTTATGGAATCGACCACAAGTTCGCCGAGGTTACCTGCTTTTAGCCCAACGTCTCTGAACTTCTGTAACACCGACTCGAACTCTCCGGCCTGTTCTCCTGTTCTGGTCAGCAATCCGTTCAATGTCTCAACACTCTTACGACTCTCTTCGGACAGTTCTTCGACAGCCTTTACGGTTCTTTTGAACTGTATTAGAGTAGGTATCGCCGCAATTACTAGTACGAGAAAGGCGATCGCGATTATCAGTACGGCAATTTCGTAGATATCTGCTGAAATGGTCATCTTCTTTTTCCTGCCCTATTCTGCCACTACTATTAATAAAGTTTTAGAGTATCGCCATTATATGTTTTTTTAAGTTGAAATTGGAAGGTAAAAATGGAAGGATAAGGATTGAGTGGAGCGGATGAGTATCTATCGGTCTTTTTCTCTGCACTCTCTTGCATTTTTATCGATATTGCCCGCTTTGTCAATGGGCGTATATGGTTCGGGGTAACCTCAAATATCTATTCATATGTTGCAATAGAGCCGTAGAAATGGTATATTTAGGAGTACCAATAGTTACACTTTTCACCATTAATAGGTGGGTAACGTATGAATTTTATTAAGAAAGCAACAATCGCAACGCTTCTAGTCGGTTTTCTCGCATTCTCCTCTTCGGCCTCAGCGGAAGAGACAATGCAGCATACTATGCAGAGCACGCTTTACGGTGGTGTTATCGGTGCTCTTCTTGGCGGTGCGCTTGTTCTGTTGAGCGACACTCCTGAGGATAATTTAAACTATATTGCATCAGGGGCCGGAGTCGGACTTTTAGTAGGCGCAGCTTACGGTATAGCCTCAAGCGGCGTGGTTGAATCATTAGGAGAGGTGGAAGATGGCGAGATTAAGTTCGGCCTACCGTTACTTAAAAGAAAGACTGTTTTTGATAAAAATGTTAATAGCTACGACGTAACTTCCGAGATATCTCTGCTGAAGTTGAAGTTCTAGCCTATTATTTTTTCTGTTCTTTTCAAACCCTCTTCGCAGGTGCGGAGGGGGTTTTTGTTATTTCGTAGTGTTCGCAAACACGTCCGCAAACCTCCACGAAAAAGAGCTTGCTCCATAAGATATGGCAAGGGATAATATTAAGAATAGCACTGATGAGAGGCATACTCCAGAACGGGCTTAAGTTCTACCAAGGAGGTTGTATGAAGTTAATTCTAACGGTAGTGATGCTTTTGATTGCGGTTCCTGTTTTTGCTGAACAAACTGTAGAAAACTATATTAAGTATGAAAATGAATATGCTGATGATTCTGCTGCAAAGACTATTATGGAAACGTATGTTTCTGCTTTAGGTAGTGGAATGGGATGGACTAATACAATTCTAAATAAACGAGGGCAACAAGAGCTATTCTGCACACCGAAAAATCTTGCTTTAAATTATAATAATTATATAGACATAATTGACAAGCAAGTTGATAGGGTTGTACAGGATGGGGGTGGGGATGACTTTCCTATCCCTATGCTGCTTCTCTTTGGTCTTATGGAAACTTTCCCATGTGATAAGAAATAATTAGCTATGTAGGGGGTGTTCCTTATAGGTGTATTTAATAACAGAGGCTTGACATGATTGTGACCGAAGAAGAAGCTGAAGAGAAGCTATGTCCTTTTGCTGTTGCGGCGGATACCGACTATCAAAAAAACTGTGAGGCTTCGGTATGTATGGCATGGCGTGAGGTGAATGGTGCGACTGGCAAGGATGGAAAGCCTGTTGGGTATTGTGGAATGGCGGGAGTACCGAATTAAGTTAACTTGCCCTCGATAGGGTAGCATCCGAAAAGTTGGCGGAAGAGGGCCGGAGTCGAACCGACCAATCCCCATTAAAGACGACAGACAGGTTTTGAAGACCTGCAGGGCCACCGGGCCCTATCCTCTTCCGTTTACCGTTACAGCTACAAAAAAAAGGCTTTGAACCTTTTAGCCGGTTCGAAGCCCTGAACAAGAAAGCGTGAAATTATAAAAACGCAGGCATTGTCTGGTCTGCTTCTTTCCAATCCGCCGATCTTTCCGAGCACTCATAACTGCAGTTACCGTTCTTTGTCTCTCTCGCTTACCCCCGTCGTGAGGTAGTGAAACTAGCGTACTGATGAGAGGCATTGATATTTTCTTCCGGTACCGCTCTGCTCTTTAAGACCTCCTTAAGTGGTTGGCACGCACCCTGCGGATGGGTATCATGTATACGTGCTTTCAGTCCAAACAACGCCTGTTACAACTGTTACAACCTCTGTCCCTACTTATATTATACCACTAATAGAGATAGGCACAACAGTAAACGGACCGGGGAGTGCAGAGGGTAGAACCTTACATAGGCGAGTCGGGGCGCGTCTTCCACCTTCTGTGCACCCAGAACCACTGCTCCGGGTACTCAGAAATTATCTCCTCTACTCTTTGCGTCATCAGCGCCGTATTCTCCAGAGTATCGCTATCCCTGTTGCCTGTGTCTACTAGCTTTAGAGGTTCCGAAATAACAAGGCGGTGGGTTAGGCCGTCGCGGATAATAAAGGTCGGAAGCACCACTGTGCCGCTCGCTACAGCGAGGCGTGCAGGGCCTTTGTTCGTGCAGGCCTTGCGTCCGAAGAAGTCGATAAAAACACCCTCGCTTCTGGTCACGTTCTGATCAATGAGTATTGCAGCCGTACCATTATCTTTTAAGGCGCGCAGAAGACCGCGCATGGCATTGCTTTTGTGTATGCTCCTGTTGCCGGAGCTGGTGGTTCTGACCCAGGCCACGAAGCTGTCCATGACCGGGTGGTCGGGGTTGCGAACCACTACCTCTAACGGGTAGCCGATAAGTCCGAACGTTGCTCCGAGCAGCTCCCAGTTGCCAAAGTGCGCTGTACAGATGATCGCCCCTTTACCCTTGGCGTGGGCCGCCTCAAGGTGCTCTAATCCGATTACCTCTACGTACTTCTTAAGGCTCCGTTCATTGAGCCACGGTAGTCTCATGAACTCCAGCAGGTTGAGCGCAAGGTTTATGAACGTGCCGGTGGCAATTATCTTTACCTCTTCCGGTGTTACTTTGCCTTTGAACGATTTCTCGATATTCTCATGCGCTGTGGCGCGATGTCTGCGAGCGCATCTGTACGCAATAGCGCCGAGAGTGTTGCCAATGGGCAGCAGCATGAAACGCGGAATATGTCCTACAAGCCATGCGATAACTTTTAGAAGCAAGATCATAGAGTACCGTTGTCGGTGGTGAAGACGGATTTTAGCAGGTAGTCGAAGCGTTCGGGGTCTGAGACCTCTGCGCCTATGCGAAGCGTGTAGACCGGAGGGTGCGCCTCTGCGGCCTCTTTAGACTCTTCATTCAGCAGGGCCTTCAGCTTGACTGCGTCCTTTTCAGTGGTTACTATTGCGTCGAGCCCTTCGGCTGTCTTGTATATCTCGGCGAGATCTTCTTTAGTGTAGCCGTGATGGTCCCGGTAGAGACGCTTTGCGCCGACCTCGAGCCCAAGGCTCTCTATGGTAGAGATGAAGGAGCCGGGGTTGGCCAGCGCCGCAAGGGCAAGCACTCGGGCAGCCTGGTTGGCCGCCGCGTCTGCCGTGCCAATCTTACTTATTATAGTGAAGTCCTCGATTGCATACTCGAAGCAGATTTCCTCTTTATTTAGCGGCGCCATCAGTTCCGTCACTTTGGGGCCGAGCCCTGCTGCGCCCTTTACCATTACGAGATCGGCTCTTGCCGCTGCACCTACCGGTTCACGCAGAATTCCGGTTGGTAACAGAAGTCCGGAGCCGAAACCTGTGGTCGAGTCGATGAGCAGAATGTTCAAGTCGCGCGCAAGGCTTATGTGCTGAAAGCCGTCGTCGAGAAGAAGTATGTCCGGGTTGAACAGTTCCATTATCTCGACACCCGCTTCGTATCTCTTCTCGCCGACTACGACTGGAATACCGGAGAGCCTCTCGGCCATAAGGTACGGTTCGTCCCCGGCTTCTTTTGCGTCAAGCAGTATAGATTCTGTATCGGAGACCACCTGCGTACCGGTCGTAGAGCGTCCGTAGCCCCGGCTCAAGACCACTACGTTAAAACCGAAGCTCGTCAATCTCTCTGCGACAAAGATCGTCATGGGCGTCTTGCCGGAGCCGCCAACCGTAATGTTGCCTATGGAGATGACCTTGCAGGGTAACCGGTTTATCTTATAGAGACCTGTCTTGTAGAGGAGCGAGCGTGTGGAGACCACGGCACCGTAAAGCGCAGAGAGAGGCGAGAGCAGAGTATGGATGACCCCCTTCTTCTCGCTTCGCATAATGCGCTCGATACCATTTCTGTTGTCACCTTCCATCAAATCCTCGGAGATACGGATTTTCTGTTTTTCAAGATCAGCTCTTCTATTATAGAGACGCTATGTTCAAGCGCTCCACGGTTCTCTTCTACCACACGTCCGGCCTTGAGTCCTGTTTTTGTTTTCAGCATGTCGTTGGAGAGAAGTTTGGTGAGGGCCTCTGTCATCTCTTTTGCGCTCTCTACCCGTACTCCGCCTTCGCTCTCTTCTAAGAGTTCAGCCATGGAGAGGTAGGTGGTAAGATGCGGCCCGAAGAGTACCGGTTTGTTGAAGAAAGCAGGTTCGAGCAGATTGTGCCCGCCGATGCCCGGCACAAGGCTGCCGCAGACTATTGCTACGTCGCATATAGAGTAGACCGACATCAGCTCTCCGATGGTGTCGAGCAGCAGCACGTCGATTCTTCTGCGGCTCTTGGGGCGCGGTGCAGAGGTTCGGCGGACGTAGTTGAGGCCGCTCTTGTCCAGGATCGAAGCGACGGTGTCGAACCTTTCCGGGTGGCGCGGCGCTATAACCAAGCGTACGTCTTTTACACCGAGCGCCTTGTAGCTCTCTATCAGTATCTCCTCTTCGCCCTTGTGGGTGGAGCCGGCGACTATGACTTTAGTGTCGCTCGATATGGCTCCGGCCTCGGCGAGGCTCTTCAGTTTTGCCTGATCCGGGGCGGCAGGGTTGAGGTCGAATTTGATGTTACCCAGAGTAACCGCGTTCTTTTCGGCCACGCCAGAGCTAACGGCCCTTTGGCGATCTTCATCGGTGCGCGCGCAGAAGGTATGAACAGAAGAGAAGACGCTTTTGAAGAAGAAGCCGAGGCTCTTATACCGTGCGGCGGACTTTTCCGAGATGGAGCCGTTAACGACTACTATTGGAATGGACGCGGAGCGGAGCAAGCGCATGGTGTTGGGCCAGAACTCCTTCTCTATAAGGATGAATGCTTTGGGGCGGACCTTGCGCAGCACGCGGCCAACGATCCATGGGAGGTCTAGCGGGAAGTAGATAAGGGCGTCTATCAAGCCCTTGCCGTCTGCTTCGGCGACCCCCTGACCGGTCTTGGTGATGGTAGAGAAGAGAACTTTTACTCCGGGCTGTTTAGCCTTAAGTCTCTTGATAAGAGGTATTGCGGCCTTTGTCTCGCCAACCGAGACCGCATGTATCCAGACAACGTTGCCGCCCGCAAGGCCTGCAAGTTTTTCTGTTTTTATGACGCCGAACTTTTCGCCGAGTCCGTACCGGCGCTTCTTTTCGGTAAGCAGGCGGAGCAGAAAGTACGGCAGAAGAGCTAGGAGCAGCAGGTGGAGCACGATGTTGTAGAGTAAGTACATCATGGTTTACCGTGAGAAGTATGCATCGGCCCGGTCAGTAAGGTCGTTGAGTGTTTTTTCGAGTCTTTTACAGGCCTCTGCCATCTCTTCAGCGGTGGCCTTGCGGTCTATATAGATAGGTTCGCCGCAGATAAAGACGCCGCTAGAGAATGGGTACGGGAGTATGAAAGAGTCCCAGCTGGAAAAGGTTTTTTTTTTGATGCGCCGAAACTGACCGGCATGACCGGCAGTCCGGTGCTGCGCGCTATCTGCAGCGCACCCATCTGCGCGCGCCGCGCAGGCCCCTTGGGGCCGTCCGGGGTTATTGCAATGTCGCGCCCGTCTTTAACCGACTGCAGTACTCCGCGCAGGCCCTTGAACCAGCCGCGCGTGGAAGAGCCCCGAACGCAGAGTATGCCGAACGGACGAACGGTTCGTGCGATCAGCTCTCCGTCTTTGTGCGCACTTACGAGAGTCGTAAGCACTTTGCCGGGGTAGCCGTACGGCATCATCAGGATGCGGCTGTGCCAGAAGGCGAGGATCGATTGGCGTCCCTCGGCGCTCAACTGCCTGTAACGGTCGTAGTTGACGTAGGTAATGCGCATCGTCAGATGTATGATCCGCGTCATTAGATGCGCGATTATAGGGGCTACGACAAGCAGGATCTCTTTTTTTATTTTCTTCGACATTTAAAGTCCATATCTGTTGTTGCTGTCAGTTTACGCCGGGACTGAGTTCTTCTTCTGGCTCTTCGTCCCTGAACTGCATGGTGTAGAGCCTGTGGTACTCGCCCTCGGCTTCGAGAAGCTCGTCGTGTGTTCCTGATTCGCAGACCCTGCCGCCGGAGAGCACCACTATCTTGTCGGCGTTTCGTATGGTAGAGAGCCTGTGGGCGATAACTACGGTGGTTCGTCCGGCCATCAGGTTCTCAAGCCCGCGCTGCACCTCAAGCTCGCTCTCAGTGTCGAGAGAACTTGTGGCTTCGTCGAGTATGAGCAGCGGCGCGTTCTTCAGTATGGCTCGCGCAATGCTCATGCGTTGCCTCTCTCCTCCGGAGAGCTTCAGACCGCTCTCCCCAATGACAGTATCATAACCGTCGGGCAGCTTTGAAATAAATTGATGTGCATTTGCAGCTTTTGCGGCCGCTATAATTTCCTCTTCGCTCTTGTCTCTGTCTCCGTACGAGATGTTGCACCTGATGGTGTCGTTGAAGAGTATGACCTGCTGGGAGACAATAGATATATTCGCCCTCAGCGACTTTAGTGTGAACTCGCGAATGTCTACTCCGTCTATCATGAGCGAGCCTTCGTTTATATCGTAGAAGCGCGGAAGAAGATTTACGAAGGTAGACTTGCCGGCTCCGCTGCTTCCTACTATCGCTACCATCTCGCTTTGAGGAACTTTAACGTTTACGTCTTTAAGTATCCACTTATCTTCATACTTGAAAGAGACCTTGTCGAATTCGATTCCCTCGTTTATGCCTTCGAGCTTGCGGTCTGTCGTCTCATGTGAGGTTTCGTTAGGCAGGTCGAGCATCTCAAAGACCCTGGTTGCGGCGGCAAGTCCGTTCTGTATGCTGAGGTTTACGCCATTGAGCGCCTTTAGCGGCTGGTAGAACATGAGTGTCGCTGCGAAGAAGGAGATGAAGTTCTCCGGCCTAAGCTCTCCATTGGCTATCCGGAAGGCCGCGTACCAGATGGTCAATGCAAAGCCTACGGCGCCGATCGTCTCCATCAACGGAGACGACGTTGCACGTACCTTGATGGTCTTGAGCTGCCACTTGGTGTATCGCTTGTTCTCCACGTTGAAACGCTCTGCCTCGTACTTCTCCATGCCGAAGGCTTTTACTATTCTGACACCCGTGATCGCTTCTTGCAGGAGCGCCGTAATGTTGCCCAGAGTTACTTGACCCTTGGTAGAGACCTTGTTCATCTTCTTGCCGAACTTGCGTAGCGGGTAGACGGCAAGGGGAACGCCTACAAAGGCCACGAGTGCGAGCTTCCAGTCGAGACTGACTATTACCGCGCCGAGCACTACCAGCGTCAGGGACTGCTTTATGACGGCCGCAAAGGACTCCGAGGCGGTGGACTGCAGCATGTTGACGTCGTTTGTGATTCTCGACATCAGCACACCTGAAGGGTAGGAGTGGAAGAAGCTGATGGGCATGTTCAGTATGTTGACATACAGCCGAAACCTGAGGTCGCGTATAAGCCCCTGACCGACGTGGCCCATAAAGTAGATCTGCCCGAATGAGCTGATTCCCTTTACAACTGCAACGAGCATTATGATCACCGGAACCGCGAATATCATCTGCTCCTTCGGGATAGTTACGAGGCCGAAAGGGACAATGCCTATTTCTTCAGTCGTACCGCTGGTGAAGAGAAATTTCATCACAGGGCCGATGATGTAGGCCAGCGCACCGGTAGAGAGAGCGAAGGCGAACATGCACATGATCGCAAGCGAAAAGTGTAGCTTGTAGGTTGGTAGAAGTTTTAGGATTCTAAGGTACATGTTGTGCTCTTACTCTTCTGTTGAATCGGGTCGACCCCGGTGGTCGGG
>JADFVP010000042.1 GCA_015222595.1 Pseudomonadota bacterium | reverse complement strand
CTCCCGGGCCAAGGCCCGCCTTTTGGCACAGAGCCTCTAAGAAGGCGGCTCTGTCGAGGTTGTGCTCAGTTGCGACCTGCGGCAGCAGCACTCCAGAGGCTCGACCCTTCGTTATATAGATTCCGTGTCGCCCGACCTCGATTTCAGTGACATCGTCTATTACCTCAAGAGGCGTCAGGGCCGATATCTCTATCCTCAACTCTTTCAATTCATCTATGGAAACCGGCATAAAACGCGGGTCGTGCGTGGCAGCCGAAACAGCCATTTCGGTTATCGTCTTATAGAGCGGGGCCTCTTCGGAGAAGGTTCCTATGCAGCCGCGCAGGTGCTCGCCGCTCTTTAGCGTTACGAAGGCTCCGCGCTTTTCGGTTAACGCGCCGCCCCCGGCGGCTGTAATCTCGTCCACCCGAGAGCCGCTCTGCTTTACTCCCGTCAGGCGTTCCTCTATCGACTCTCTTGCGAGCCTGAGCAGTGCTGTTTTTTCATTATCAATAAGCGCCATCTGATACCCCTGATTAAACCCCTTAACCCCGCTCTTTGCGTTGGCACTGCAGGCCTCAATAAATAATTGCCTTTTGAGAGAAAACCGTACTATCATATAGTATGGCCAAGACGGGTAGACCGATACCCTCTATATAGACTTCTAACAGAGTACTGCAAAGAGGCGGACAATGGCAAGCAAAGTTGAGTTGAGGGCAGAGCTTAAGGTTCTGCTCAAAGAGCGCGACGCGTTCATGATAGCGCACAACTACCAGCGTGATGAGGTGCAGGAGGCTGCAGACTTAACGGGCGACTCTTTAGCCTTGTCGCAGGCCGCAGCCGAGTCCGATGCGAGCGTGATAGTCTTTTGCGGAGTTCACTTTATGGCGGAGAGTGCGGCGATACTCGCGCCCGAAAAGAAGATCATACTTCCTAGAATGGACGCCGGGTGCCCGATGGCCGACATGATAACCGCTGAAGAGCTGGCAATAGAAAAAGCCAAGCGTCCGGGCGTGCCCGTTGTAGCGTACGTAAATACCTCCGCTGCTGTTAAGGCGCAGAGCGATATCTGCTGCACTTCTGCTAATGCCGCCCGCGTTGTAGACTCGGTAGAGGCTGACTCCGTGTACATGATACCGGACAGGAACCTCTCTCAGTACGTCTCGCGCCAGACGGACAAAAAGATGGAGTGGTGGGACGGCTTTTGCGTTACGCACGATATGCTGACCCCCGAAGAGGTGACGAAAGCCAGAAGCGACAACCCCGGTGCGGTCTTCGTCTGCCACCCCGAGTGCGCCCCCGATGTCGTGGAGATGGCGGACTACGTCTGCTCGACTTCGGGCATGTACAAGTACGCGCGCGAGACTGAGGCCACTACAATAATAGTCGGCACCGAGATGGGCATACTCTACAGGTTGGAAAAAGAGAATCCGGACAAGAAGTTCATCCTGCCGTCCGAGTCGCTTATCTGCCCGAACATGAAGCTGACCACATTAGAGGACGTGGTCGTTAGCCTTCGCGAGATGACCAACGTAGTGAGAGTGGACGAAGAGATACGGCTAAAGGCCGTGGCGTCGCTAGAGCGCATGCTCGCCGTGCCGAGAGAGTACTAGGGGCGCTGATATCGGAAAGCCGATTTTTTTTATTAAAGTTTTTCTCCGCTTATGCGATATGTCTGATAAGGCGCATTGCGAAGAGACAGGTAAGTCGACTTTCGTAGTGCGGTCAGTCCGAAAAGAAGCCCAGGGAGGGGCAGCAGTAGAATGAACATAATGACCTTCAGCGGTATACTCTTGGGTATAGCGCTTATCTCTACCGCTATTCTTCGCGGCGAGAACGCCATAATCTTCTTAAACCTCAATGCCGCCTTTATTACTATAGGAGGCACCATTGCGGCCACCTTCATCGCCTACCCCTTTAAAGATGTTCGCCATATCGTGCACGTTGCAATAAATGTATTCAAAAGAGATATCTTTCCGCCGAGCGCCTATGTGAACGAGATACTCGACCTTGCGCGTATCTACCGCGTCGGCGGGCTCAAGAAGCTCGAGACCGAGGAGGAGAGCCTCTACAACCGGACGCTCAAGCTCGGAGTCGAACTTGTGGTCGATGGTTACGACGAGAAGGATATCTATACGATACTCGAAAAGGAGCGGATCTTTCTCTCGCTCAGGCACGAGTCCGGCGAGATGATACTGCGTTCAATGGCCCGCTACGCCCCTGCCTTCGGCATGGTCGGTACTCTTATCGGCCTTATACAGATGATGCTCTTCTTCGGAAACCCGGAGGCTATAGGCGGCCCGCTTGCCCAGGCGCTCGTCAGTACATTCTACGGTCTTATCCTGGCCAACCTTATCTTTCTACCGCTCTCTGCCAAGCTGAAGAGGCGGACCGATAGCGAAATTATGCTGATGCGGGTTATCACCGACGGAATTCTTGGTATCTCGCGCAAGGAGAACCCGGTGAAGCTCAAGAGGCATCTTAACGCCATACTGCCGCCGAACCAGCGGCTCGACTGAGCCGTCTATCTGTACGGCACTCAAACTCTGTTATGAAAATATACGAATCGATAAAAAGAGCACTCTCCACCGGCTCCGACCCGAAGGGCTCGAAGCGCCAGCAGGAGGATTTCCAGGCGCTTAAAAGTGAGTTTGCCGCCTTTAAGGAGAGGTCCGAGCAGAAGCACGAGGAGCTTGAGAGGCATAGGGAGTACATAGAGGAGGCCTATGCCGCGCTGAAGAAGGACTTTACCAAGTCCGAGAAGAGGTGTGTCGACCTTGAGAACAGTCTCGATTTTCAGGTCTCGCGCTACGATGCTTTAGAGGCCGAGCGCGACCGGCTGATACAGTACTACAAGGACAATAAACTCGGCGGCGGCTCGGCTAGCGTAGACTGGCGCGACAGAAGCAACGGTTTCGAGAAGTCCCGGCTGATACGCTCAAAGGACCGCGACGAGGAGTTAGACTCCAACTCCAACTGGCTGATCTCCTACGGCGACGCCATGACGCTGCTGCTGGCCGTCTTCATAATGTTCTTCTCCTTTGCCGCTGCAAACCTGCAGGACAGCAACAAGAAGTACTCTTCCATCTCGGATCTTCTTAGAAGCGGAGACCCTGTCGGAGAACTCTACAACTCCCAGACCCAGGACGTTACCGAGGCCGACACAGGCCCTGTTATATCGAGCCAGATAAACTTCCTGCGCGACGAGATACTGAGAACCTTCGAGGATCTCGATGTCGGAGAGAGCCTTCTGGTTGCTGTAAAGAAGCAGGGGGTGGAGATAACGCTCAGAAACAGGGTGACCTTTAACGAGGGCGGAGTGGAGCTGGCAGAGTATACGAAGTACGTGCTAAGCGAGCTGGCCAATGTTCTGGGGCTCAATCCGGGCTACAATGTTGTTGTTGAGGGCCATACCGACAACCTGCCGATAAGCTCGGTCAAGTACCCTTCCAACTGGGAGCTTTCCGCAGCACGCGCCTCTGCCGTGGTGCGCTACCTTACGGTTGAGGGAAGGCTCGACCCGGCGCGTATCTCTGCCGCCGGTTACGGCGAGCACCGCCCTGTTGAGTCCAACCTCACGGAAGAGGGCCGCGCGGCCAACAGAAGGGTAATAATAAAGTTGATTGCAAAGTAGGAGTAGCGCGCTTTGAGCTAAAGCCGTTAGCAGGGGCGGAGTTTTGCGCTTTATAAAAAAGCTGATAGCAAAGTAAAGTAAGGGAAACGCGCTTTTCAGGCTCAGGTCTTTTGGACCTGAGCCTTTTTCTGTTCCATAGGGGGCCTTCTTCTTCTCTTATGGTTGTGCGCCGCTCACACTTCCCAAGCGCAGAGCGCCCGTGCCTCGTATCTGTATGGCACGGGGTAAGGGGTAAGAAGTGGAACATAAGCGGACAAAAAACTCCTCTATTTGCACGCCTAAACGCCCGCACTGTCCCTCATTTCAACCGGATACATAGGGCTGATTAAAAAACGATTAAAAGGAATTTATCCCCTTGACAACAAAAGTTGGTTGGGATAATATTCACCGACAATAAAGTTATATATTTGATAGTAACGTAACAACGTTCCTTATCTTTGCAATACTTTCTGATTTTTCGCATCTCGAACTTGTCGGTTTTGAGGCAGTGACTATTTCTTTTGTGGTGAGTGCCGTACTAACTTCATAAAGGCTGTAGGCCCTGCGTTCTCTTTCGCACCCGGTATCTATTACGACCTCGGCTTCTGTTCAGTACGGGGTCGAGGTTGCCGAGTGCAACGCACCAGAGACGCGCCGGTTCTTCTTCGGGCCTACCAACCCGAAGCGCCTTAACTATTATGAGACGCACCGAAGGCAGTACGGAATCGAAAGGTTGTATGAAAAACCCGATTATAATAATTGTCACCCTATTCATCTTCGTCGTCGCCCTCGGCGTCGGCTTCCTAATTTCCGACCAGTATCTCGGAAGAGCCCCTGAGCAGCCAATAAACTTCAGCCATAAAATACATGCGGGAACAAATGAAATACCCTGCATGTACTGCCACAGCTACGCCGAGCGCGCAAAAGTTTCGGGCGTGCCTAACGTCCAGCGCTGCATGGGCTGCCATAAGATAATAAAGACCGACTCCCCGGAGATCCAGAAGGTCGCCGCGTACTGGGAGCGCAAGGAGCCGATACCGTGGATTAAGGTGCATAATCTTCCCGACCACGTCGTCTTCCCGCACAAGAGGCACATAAAGGCTGGCAGAGAGTGTCAGGAGTGTCACGGACCGGTCGAGACAATGGACGTTGTAAAGCGTCTGGCCCCGCTCAAGATGGGCTGGTGCCTCAAGTGCCACGGCAAGTACGATGTTGAGAATGGCCGCGAGTGCTGGACCTGCCACACCTAACGTGGGCCAAGTTGTCGGGCCAAGTTGTCGAGGGTTTTTAAGTAACGTGGGCCAAGTTTTTAAGGGATGTTAAGTAACAAGGCCAAGAAGTTGCAGCTTGAATTTTTAATATCTATCTGTAAGATAGCGGTTAGGCAGTTTACCGTAACTGAGACTATAGAAACGATATGAAACGTAGAGACTTTCTAAAATTCATAGGTGCCGGTGGAATAGGCACGGGGCTCGGAATCCTCTTCGGACAGGCCATAAAGCCTCCGGGGTCGAAGCTCATTCCGTACCTCATCCCGCCCGAAGACGTTATTCCGGGTCTTGCGAACTGGTACGCATCTCTTTGCACCCAGTGCTCTGCGGGCTGCGGCGTGCTCGTCAAGGTTATGGACGGCAGGGCCAAGAAGGTAGAGGGCAACCCGCTCCATCCGGTCAGCAACGGAAAGCTCTGCGTAAGGGGCCAGTCCGGCGTTCAGACGCTCTACAACCCCGACAGGATCACCGGGCCGATGAAGCGCAAGGGCGCGCGCGGGTCCAACTCCTTCGAGCCTATTTCATGGGACGAAGCGATTAGAGAGGTCTCCGGCAAGCTCAAAGAACTCTCTTCAAAGGGCGAGGCCGAGAAGCTCTATCTGCTCAGCTCGTCACTGGGCGGCCACCTCGGCATGCTCGCAGACGACTTTATGGCCGGGTTCGGCTCTTCCAACTCCATTAAGTACGACCTCTTCGACAACAGAAACCTCCGGTACGCCAACAAGTCCACCATGGGTCTTGACGCGATACCGCACTACGATATAGAGAACACGCAGTACCTGCTTTCGTTCGGCGCGGACTTCGCCTCGACTTGGCTCTCGCCCGTTGCTCTTAGCCGCGGGTATGGCGAGATGCGCCAGGGCGGCCACTCCGCGCGCGGCAAGTTCGTGCAAGTTGAGCCCCGTCTCTCGCTCACAGCTGCCAATGCCGACGATTGGGTTCCTGCAAAGCCGGGCACAGAGGCGATACTCGCCCTAGCCATAGCCAGAGAAATCGTAGAGTCGGGCCACTACAAAGGCTCAGACGTAAGCGCCTGGAAGTCGCTGCTCGCGCCGTTCGGACGTACTTACGCAGCAGGCGTCACCGACGTAGACAAGGGCAAGATCCGCACGATAGCCAAAGAGTTCATGAACGCAAGACCGAGCCTCGCAATAGGCGGAGAGTCCATCTCCGGCTACTCAAACGGCGTTTCGGGCCTTGTTGCAATAAACATACTGAACCACGTTGCCGGAAACCTCGGCATCGAGGGCGGCGTGCAGCCAAACTCCTCAGACCTCTTCGCCGGGCGGAGAGCCGACCGTGTTGGCCCCGGAATAGACGCACTCATAAAGGCCGCAAATGGCTCCGGCATCGGCCTGCTGCTCCACTACAACAACAACCCGGCCTTCACCACGCCGGGCTCGGCACATGCCGTAGAGGCGATAAAGAACGTGCCGTACATAGCGAGCTTCTCCTCCTTTATGGATGAGACGACTGCGCTTGCAGACATAATACTTCCGTCTCACACCTCGTTCGAGGACTGGGGCGACGACTTTACCGACCCGGCTCCGGGTTTCCAGGTGGCGACTCTTATGCAGCCGGTCGTAAGCCCGGTCTTCAAGACCCGCTCACTTGGCGACACCATAATAGGGCTCGGCAAGGGCGTAGGCGGCGCTGCTGCGGCAAAGATGCCTGAAGGCACCTATGCGGAACACCTTAAAGATTCATGGAGCGGGCTCTATACCAGGAACAAGGCTATGAACGCCTCTGAACTCACCTTCGAGCGTTTCTGGCGCGACACCCTTGCAAAGGGCGGCTGGTGGAAAGAGAGCAAGCCTAAGATGAGCAAGCTCAAAGTATCTGCCAGGAGCGCTGCGCGTCACATATCGAAAGAGCCGGCAAAGTTCGAGGGCGACAACTCTCAGTACCCGCTCTATCTTATTCCATACGCACAGGCAGGCCATTTGGACGGGCGCGGAGCAAACGTTCCGTGGCTTCAGGAACTGCCGGACCCGATCACCTCGGTGGTCTGGGGAAGCTGGGTCGAGATAAACCCGAAGACGGCCTCGCGCCTCGGAGTCAAGATGGGCGACATGGTCGAAATAGAGTCGCCGTACGGCAAGATACTCTCGCCGGTCTTCGTCTACGAGGGTATAAGGCCCGACACGGTTGCCGTACCCATAGGGCAGGGGCATAAGCTCTACGGAAGATACGCGGAGAACAGGGGCGCAAACCCGCTTGAGGTTCTGCCGCCTACGGTAGACTCGCGCACCGGGGCGTACGCACTGAACTCCACTCGCGTCCGTATCGTAAAGACCGGACGCCCGGGAGACCTGGTGAAGATGGATGTCTCTACCGACGAACTCGGTCGCAACATAGTTCAGACCGTGCCTCCCGGAGGTGCGCCCCACAAAGACACCTCGCACCACTAGGGGCAAAGGGGCAGTTGGGCCGGTCGGGCAGTTGGGAGACAGGCACAGGTTCTTAGATCAGCTTTTTTAGCGCAGCACTCAATCCAGATGCGCTCTACATAACAAGATATAGATAGACACGACTTTAGATAAACTTTTTTCAATAGAACTATCGGAGGCAACAAGTGTCCGGCATCTTAACGAGGCTCAAGGACAAATTAGCTAGCTACAGGGTTCCGGGCTACAGGACCAAGTTCGACTACAAGTGGACCATGGTCGTAGACCTCGACCGCTGCAACGGCTGTGAGGCCTGCGTGGTCGCCTGTTATGCCGAGAACAACCTGCCTGTGGTCGGCAAGCGCGACTGCGACATCTCGCGCCGCTTCTCATGGATCCGCATAGAGCGTTACGTCGAGGGTACGTACCCGGACGTGAAGGTCAAGTTCATACCTATTATGTGCCAGCACTGCGATGCCGCCCCGTGCGAGATCGGCTGCCCGGTCTACGCAACGTACCACAACCAGGACGGACTCAACGTACAGGTCTACAACCGCTGTGTCGGAACATTTACCTGTGCCACTTACTGCACTTACGACGTGCGCCGCTTCAACTGGTTCACCTACAAGTGGGACGCCCCGCTTGAGCAGCAGCTGAACCCCGACGTTACGGTGCGCGAGATGGGCGTTATGGAAAAATGCACCTTCTGCATACAGCGTATACGCGTTGCAAAGGATACGGCAAAGGATGAGGGACGCAAGGTTCAAGAGGGAGATATGAAGACGGCCTGCGAGCAGTCTTGCCCGACGGACGCAATCACCTTCGGCGACTTGAACGACCCGCACTCAAAGGTCTCAAAGCTTGCCAAGAGCCCGCGCCGGTACAGACTTTTAGAAGAGCTAGACACAGACCCGTCCGTCATCTACCTTAAAAGGGTGATGGAAGATCGTAAAGGATCAGGACACGGTACATCGCATGGATAATATTTCTTATAATGAGATCAATGACGACGTAGTTCGCACTATGACCAAGACCACCTGGAAGTACTGGGCCTTGCTCATTTTCTGCGCGAGTATGGCTGGAGTGCTCTGGTTCGGTGCGTGGGCCTATCAGATATACGCCGGGCAGGGTGTAACGGGGCTCAACACCCCGACCTTCTGGGGCATCTACCTTGCAAACTTCGTCTTCTGGATCGGTATCAGCCACTCGGGCACGCTGCTCTCGGCCATACTCTTTATAACGGCTACTCCGTGGAGAAGGTCTATCTACCGAAGCGCAGAGGCCATTACCTTCTTTAGTGTCTTAACGGCTGCGGTCTTCATCTTCGTGCACATGGGCCGTCCGTGGAACTTCTACTGGACCATGCCGTACTTTACGACCCGCGAACTCTGGGTCAACTTTACGTCTCCGATCATGTTCGACGTCTTTGCAATATCGACCTACATGACCTCGAGCGTTATCTTCCTCTACTTCGGCTCAATACCCGATCTCGCTGCAGTACGCGACAAGGTAACCGGATGGCGCAAGCCTGTCTACACCTACCTCTCGTTAGGTTGGCGCGGAACCGACGCCGAGTGGCACTGGCTCTCCAAATCGTATACCTTCTTTGCGGTCTTTATCATTCCGCTTGCCGTTTCCGTCCACTCCATCGTCTCTTGGGATTTTGCGCTCTCAACCGTGCCGGGGCTCAACAAGACGATCTTCGCGCCGTACTTTGTGGTAGGCGCAATCTTTTCCGGTACGGCTGCAATCGTAACGCTGATGGCCTGTTATAGAAAGGCGATGAAAGTAGAGAAGTACATCACGCTCATGCATTTTGACAAGCTCTGCATGCTGCTGCTCGTTATGTCGCTCCTCTGGAGCTATATAAACGTGGTCGAGGTCTTCAGCGGCTGGTACGCAAATACATCGGCAGAGAACGAGACGCTGATGTACAGAATGTTCATGAAGCCGCACGCGTATATGTACTGGCTTATGATACTGACCAACTCGATACTGCCGCTGCTCTTTATCTTCAAGTCGCTGCGCCGGTCGATCTTTATCTGCATAATCGTCTCCATCGGCATCAACGTAGGCATGTGGATAGAGCGGTACCTTATAGTTGCAACTTCATTGCCGAGAAAGTTCCTGCCGAACATGTGGCACGACTATATACCGAGCCTCATAGAAATATCCATGACCATAGGCTCCATCTTCTTCTTTGTGATGTTGTTCCTGATCTTTGTAAAGCTCTGGCCGTCCATATCGATCTACGAGGTAAAAGAGGATATAGGTATTCCAATGAGGAAAGGGTTCAAGAGGCATTGATATGAACCAACCAGTATTAGGTCTTTTCAAATACGTCGATTCTATGGTCGAGGCCGCTGTATCCATGAAGGACACGGGCTATACCGTGACGGTCTTTTCGCCGATCCCGCTCGGAGTTGAACTCGACCCCGTTGTGATGCGCCCGAACTACATCAGGTACTTTGCGCTTTTCGGTGCGTTTATCGGACTCATCTTCGGTGTTGTTCTTGCGCTCGGCACCGCAGCGCTCTACGTGCTCCCAAGAGGCGGACTGCCGATATGGCCGGTCACGCCAACGTTGCTTCTGGCATACGAGTCTATTATCCTGTGCGGTGTTATCTGGACGCTTATAGGCTTTTTCATCATTGCGCGCAAGCCGAACTTCGGAAAGCAGATATACGATCCCAAGCTATCGCTAGATTCGTTCGGCCTGCTTGTAGAGGATATTCGTGAAGATAAGGTAGAAGAGGTCGAGAGGCTTCTTGAAGGTTTTGGCGCCGACGAGGTGAACAGAGTTGAAAAGTCTTAAACGCATACTGCTTATAACTCTTCTTGCCGTGCTGCTCCCCGGTATCGGTCATGCTATGCCGTGGTCGTGGGATATGTTTCGGCAGATAAGCCCTAAGCCGCAGCGCGACGCACCTCCGGCAACACCCGAGGGAATCGTCTCAACCGAGGGCAAGCCGTACTACGCCCCGGACAGATACTCAGCCTCAGCCGTCAAGAACCCTTACGCCTCTACGGTAGAGTCAGTTGCGCGCGGCAAGGTGATGTACGAAACCTACTGCTCCACATGCCACGGCGCCACTGGCAAGGGCGAAGGACTCGTCGGACAGAAGTATGTACCGCCGACCGATCTCACGACCGACTACATTCAGAGCAAGCCGGACGGCGAACTCTACTACACCATAACGTTCGGCGGGCTCGCTATCATGCCCGGTTATGGAGACGCAATGAACAAAGACGACAGGTGGCACATAGTCAACTATATCAAGCACACCCTCAAGGTCGTCCCCCCTGCCGAATAGGGGCCAAGTTTAGGGGCCGGTTTCAGGGCCGAATGTTTAGGGGCCTTTGGGGGCCGGACAAAGCTGCACGGTCTTATAAT